>NZ_BAAAGU010000026.1:0-85699 GCF_039524635.1 Streptomyces thermocarboxydovorans
TTCCAGGTCAGCCACACCACCGCAGCACGGTGGGCGAACCGGTACCGGCAGTACGGCGAAGCCGGCATGCACGACCGTGCTTCTTTCCTGCGCCGTATCGTGGTGCGGCATGTGGCCAGGGGAGCAGCCGGCGAAGAGCGAGCACGCGTGGTGGGACATGCCCACGAGCCCGTCCGGGCAGCCGGCCGGGCCCCGGCCGCCCCGGCGGAACAACCGGGCCGTGCGCGTCGGACGGCAGGGCGTGGACCTTCGCCTTCCGGGACTCCGAGGGGAAGGTCATGTCCGTGTCCCTCGTCCGCGCCACGAAGGTGCCCGGGGAAGTGACCGAGGCCACCGTGCGAAAGATCATGGGGACCGTGCGCCTGGAATCCGGCTGATTCCGCCCCGGCCGGTGTGTGACTCAGGTCGCTTTTCCGAGTGGTCTTGGCGGCCCTGGGCATGAGCCCTGCTGCACGGGTGCCCGGATGTCTCACGATGCGATATCGCGAAGGGGAAATTCGGACGCTCGTTAGACTGACTGCCGACTGCGGCCTGCACACATGTGTACGGACCGTGGAAAACGACGGACTGAGCGAGGAGCGCACGTGGGCCTTGTCGTGCAGAAGTACGGAGGCTCCTCCGTAGCCGATGCCGAAGGCATCAAGCGCGTCGCCAAGAGGATCGTGGAAGCCAAGAAGAACGGCCACCAGGTGGTCGCCGTGGTTTCCGCGATGGGCGACACGACGGACGAGCTGATCGATCTCGCCGAGCAGGTTTCCCCGATGCCTGCCGGGCGCGAGCTCGACATGCTGCTGACCGCCGGAGAGCGGATCTCCATGGCACTGCTGGCCATGGCGATCAAAAACCTGGGCCACAACGCCCAGAGCTTCACCGGCAGCCAGGCAGGTGTCATCACCGACTCGGTCCACAACAAAGCCCGCATCATCGATGTCACGCCGGGCCGGATCCAGGCCTCGGTGGACGAGGGCAACATCGCCATCGTCGCCGGGTTCCAGGGCGTCAGCCAGGACACCAAGGACATCACCACCCTCGGGCGGGGCGGGTCCGACACCACGGCCGTGGCGCTGGCCGCCGCGCTGAACGCCGAGGTGTGCGAGATCTACACCGACGTCGACGGTGTGTTCACCGCCGACCCGCGCGTGGTGAAGAAGGCCCGGAAGATCGACTGGATCTCGTTCGAGGACATGCTCGAACTGGCCGCCTCCGGGTCCAAGGTGCTGCTCCACCGCTGTGTGGAGTACGCCCGCCGGTACAACATCCCGATCCACGTCCGCTCCAGCTTCAGCGGCCTTCAGGGCACGTGGGTCAGCAGCGAGCCGATCAAGCAAGGGGACAAGCAGGTGGAGCAGGCCATCATCTCCGGTGTCGCGCACGACACCTCCGAGGCCAAGATCACGGTGGTCGGCGTGCCGGACAAGCCGGGCGAGGCTGCCTCGATCTTCCGCGCCATCGCCGACGCCGAGATCAACATCGACATGGTGGTGCAGAACGTCTCCGCCGCGTCCACCGGGCTGACGGACATCACCTTCACGCTGCCCAAGACCGACGGCCGCAAGGCCATCGACGCCCTGGAGCGGGCCAAGGCCGCCATCGGCTTCGACTCGCTGCGCTACGACGACCAGATCGGCAAGATCTCCCTGGTCGGCGCCGGCATGAAGACCAACCCGGGTGTCACGGCCGACTTCTTCACCGCGCTCAGCGACGCCGGGGTGAACATCGAGCTCATCTCGACCTCCGAGATCCGCATCTCGGTCGTCACGCGCAAGGACGACGTGCAGGAGGCCGTGCGCGCCGTACACACCGCCTTCGGACTGGACTCCGACAGTGACGAGGCCGTCGTCTACGGAGGCACCGGCCGCTGATGGCCGGCACCGGACGGCCCGGCGGGGTCGTGCGGCCGACGCTCGCGGTCGTGGGGGCGACCGGTGCCGTCGGCACGGTCATGCTGCAGATCCTGTCCCAGCGGAAGGACATCTGGGGCGAGATCCGACTCGTCGCCTCACCGCGCTCGGCCGGCCGCAAGCTGGCCGTGCGCGGTGAGGAGGTCGAGGTCGTGGCGCTCACCGAGGAGGCCTTCGACGGCGTCGACATCGCCCTGTTCGACGTGCCCGACGAGGTCGCCGGTCAGTGGGCGCCCGTCGCCGCCGCGCGCGGCGCGGTGGTGATCGACACCTCTTGCGTCTTCCGCATGGAGGACGAGGTGCCGCTCGTCGTCCCCGAGGTCAATCCGCACGCGGTGCGGCTGCGGCCGCGCGGCATCATCGCCAACCCCAATTGCACCACCCTGTCGGTGATCGTCGCGCTGGGCGCGCTGCACGCCGAGTTCGGCCTGCGCGAGCTGGTCGTCTCCGCCTGCCAGGCCGCCAGCGGCGCCGGGCACGCGGGCGTGCGGACCCTGCGCGAGCAGCTGTCCCTGGTCGCCGGCACCGAGCTGGGCACCAGCCCCGGCGACGTGCGGCGCGCCGTGGGCGACAACACCGGGCCGTTCCCGGAGCCGGTCGCGCTGAACGTGGTCCCCTGGGCGGGGACGGTGCGGGAGGACGGCTGGTCGTCCGAGGAGATCAAGGTCCGTGAGGAGACCCGCAAGATCCTCGGCCTGGCGAACCTCCCGGTGGCCGTGACCTGCGTACGGGTGCCGGTGGTCACCACGCACTCGTGCACCGTGCACGCCCGCTTCGAGAACGAGGTCACCGTCGACCGGGCCCGGGAGATCCTGGCCACGGCACCGGGCGTGGTGCTGTGCGACAACCCGGCCGCGGGCGAGTTCCCCACGCCCGTCGACGCGGTCGGCACCGATCCGACGTGGGTGGGGCGGGTGCGCCGGGCGCTGGACGACCCGACCGCGCTGGAGCTGTTCGTCTGCGGGGACAATCTGCGCAAGGGCTCGGCCCTGAACACCGTGCAGATCGCCGAGCTGGTGGCCGCCGAAGCCTAGGGGGTGTCCGCACGCGGAGGATTCGTCCTGCTCCGGGCCCTCAGGTGGAAAAGTTGTGCCCAGCACTAAGATTCCATGTAGGGCCTGTGTAAATTTGCCTCCCCGTTCTCCGCAACCGCGCAGAGGGCGGGGAGCGTCTATGCGGTCACCCTTTCCGGTGCGTGGGGACGCCTGGAACCGGGCGAGGGGACGCCCGTTATGACGCGACATAGGGGATGAGCGGGGCACATGAGGGCAAAGGACGTCGGCGCGGAAGTGACGCCCGGCACGTACAACCCTTACGAGGGGAAACGTGTCCAACTTGCGTGGCTGAGGTACTCGACTTCACAGCGCCGCCTGGCCTGGGCCTGCGCCCGCCCCGCCAGGCCGTCCGACCGCGCATGCCCGGGTCGCCCGGTGGCATGCCGGTGATCGCGCCGATGCCAGCAGCGCGGCCGGCCCGCCTCCCGAACCAGCGTGACGGCGCCGACGAGGCAGTGGCGGCCGGAACGACCGTCGATCACCTCACCGAGACCTACCGGGCGCACTACCGCTCGCTGCTCGGTCTCGCCGCGCTCCTGCTCGACGACACCGCCTCCTGCGAGGACGTCGTCCAGGAGGCGTTCATCCGGGTGCACTCCGCCCGCAAGCGCGTCCGCGACCCGGAGAAGACCCTGGCTTATCTGCGTCAGACGGTCGTCAACCTCTCCCGGTCCACGCTGCGCCGCCGCATCCTCGGGCTGAAGCTGCTGTCCAAGCCGATGCCCGACATGGCGAGCGCGGAGGAGGGCGCCTACGAGCAGCTCGAGCGCGACTCCCTCATCCAGGCCATGAAGGGGCTGCAGCGCCGCCAGCGCGAGGTGCTGGTGCTGCGCTACTTCGCGGACATGACCGAGGCCCAGGTCGCCGAGACCCTCGGCATCTCGCTGGGCTCGGTCAAGGCGTACGGTTCGCGTGGCATCGCGGCGCTGCGGCTGGCCATGGAGGCGCCGGCATGAGCGACGGCAGCACCGCCCGCCCCGAGGGCACAGGGCCCGAGCAGGAGCGCGAGACCGCGGCGTCCGCGGGGGCCGAGCAGGGGCGCAAGACCGCGGCGTCCGCGGGGGCCGAGCAGGGGCGCAAGCCCACCGCGTCCCCCGAGGCCGAGCAGGGGCGCGAACCCATCGCGCTCCCGGGGCCCGGGGCCAAGGAACCGCACGCTGGGAACGGAACAGTGAACGACGGCCTCGACGACCAGGGCCCCGAGGGGCTCGACTCGGACGAGCAGAAACTGCGCGAGCTGCTGCACCAGGCGGTGCGGCAGGTCGAGCCGAGCGACGGCACCCTGGAGTATCTGCGCCGCGCCGTCCCCGCCCGCCGGGCACGCAAGCGGCAGGCGATGATCGGCATGGCCGCCGCCGCCCTCTTCGTCGGCACCGCCGTCCCGGCCCTCGTGCACGTCTCCAACAGCACCGGATCCGACGCCAACCCCTCCGCCGTCGGCCACGCCTCCCAGACCCAGGGCGGCACCGGCGACGCCATAGGCGGAACGGGCGGTGAGACCACCGCCGGCAGCTCCTCCGACGAGGCCGGCAAGGGCGGCAAGGAGAAGGGCAAGGGCAAGGAGAAGGGCACCGGCCCCGGCGCCACCGAGGGCGCCACCGAGGGCACCGGCCCCTCCGCCGGCACCACCGCCGAGGCCCGCGCCTGCACCAGCGCCGACCTCGGTCCCGCGGTCGTCACCAGCGCCGCCCCCGACTCCACCGGCGCCGTCTACGGCTCCTTCCGGGTCAGCAACGTCTCCGGTACCAGCTGCACCGTCACCGGCCCCGGCGGCGTGACCGTCACCCCGGCGGGCGCGGCCGACCGGGCGAGGATCGGCACCTCGCGCCATGTCGCGGGCGACCCGGCCGCCGCGCTGCCCGACCCCTCCCTGGAGGTGCCGCAGCTGGTGCTCAAGCCGGGTGAGGCCTACGAGGTGAAGTTCGCCTGGGTGCCCACCGAGACCTGCCCCACCCCGGGCGACTCGTCCGGCGGCTCCACGGGCGGCCCCACCACCGACCCGTCGCCCACCGGCGAGCCGGCGGCGGACACCGAGGGGGCGACCACGGGCAGCGACACGGGCACCTCCGCCCAGCTGGTCAGGGAGGACGGCCCGGCCGACGGCAGCGTCACGGTCACCTACACGCCCGCGACGGGCAGCGGCTCCGCGTCGGCCGTGGTGGGCAACGCCTGCGCCGGCTCGGTCTACTGGACGGGCTTGCTGACGGCGACCTGATCCTCGCCGGCCTTGTCGGACCTTGCCGTCCCGCCGGACGCGCCGGCGCTCGCCGTACCGTTCGTCTCGGCGGCCGTCCCGTTCGTTTCCGCCGTACCGTTCGTCTCGGCGGCTGTCCCGTTCGTCCCGGTCGTCTCGTTCGTCCCGGCCGCCCCGTCCGGGACGAGCCCGAGCTGCGCATCGCGGGCGAACTCCAGCTCGCGGCGCAGCAGCCGGAACCACATGAACACCACGAAGCCCACGAAGGCGAACCACTCGGCGGTGTAGCCGAGGTTCTGGAAGGCCTTCAGGTCCAGCCCCGTGCCGCCCGGCGCGGTGGCCGGGACCGCCTTCATCCCGGAGTCGCCGCGGTTGAGCGTGACGTACGCGTCGTACACGTCGTAGGGCACCAGGTTCACCAGGGACGCCGCGCTGATCGCCGCCGTCTGCCCCCGCGGCAGCCCGCCGCGGGCGCTGACCCCGTTGTTGCCCGGCGTCTCCGACGCCTGGAGCGCCCCGGTCACGCTCACCTCGCCGGCCGGGGGTGCGGGGACGTCCGCCGCGTCGGGCGTGCCGGGCAGCCAGCCGCGCACCACCGGCAGCGCCTTGCCGCCGTCCGTGCGCAGCAGCGTCAGGACGTACGTGCCCCGCTCGCCGTCCAGCTCCCGGTCCGGCACCAGCAGCTGCTCGTCGTACCGGCCGCGCGCGGTGACCTGCCTGCCGGAGGTCTCCTTGGTCACCGGCAGCATCGCGTCCAGCGGCCGGGGGGCCTCCTTCCGGGCGGACGCCACCTGCTCCTCGGCCTGGCGGTGGCCGTCGACCCGGTCCTCGAACCGGCCGAGCTGCCAGGACCCCATGAAGATGCAGAAGGGAATGGCGAGCACCACGAAGAGGTTGATCCCCCACCACCGGGGCGTCAGCAGAAACCGGTACACACGTCAACGGTACGGGGCAGCCGCCGGCCGGAAACCGTGGGGGTCCTGGAGGGCTCGCGAAGGTTGTCCACAGGCCGGGCGGGGGTGACGGTGCGATGTCCCTCCGAGCGGGCAGTATGGCCCCATGACTGAGCCACACGTCGCCCCCGCCTCCGAGATGCCCGACTGGGAGAAGCGATTCCGGGCCCC
Source organism: Streptomyces thermocarboxydovorans (assembly GCF_039524635.1). Classification (NCBI taxonomy): domain Bacteria; kingdom Bacillati; phylum Actinomycetota; class Actinomycetes; order Kitasatosporales; family Streptomycetaceae; genus Streptomyces; species Streptomyces thermocarboxydovorans. The sequence goes on from NZ_BAAAGU010000026.1 coordinate 6,275, forward strand.
CCGAGTGTCCCTCCCCGAGTGGGCGGAGGACGCACCCGACCGTTCCCTGTTCGTGTCCAACGCCACCGGCACCTACGAGCTGTACGCCTGGGACCGCAGGACCGGCGAGCAGCGCCAGGTGACGGACCGGCCCAACGGCACCACGGACGGTGTCCTCTCCCCGGACGGCGAGTGGATCTGGTGGTTCGACGACAAGGACGGCGACGAGTTCGGCGTCTGGCGCCGTCAGCGCTTCGCCGGCGGCGAGGACGAGCTGGCCGTCCCCGGCCTCGACCCGTCCTACCCCGCCGGTCTCGCCCTCGGCCGGGACGGGCGCACCGCGGTCGTGGGCCGCTCCACCGACGAGGACGGCACCACGATCCACCTCGCCCGCATCGGCGAGCGTCCCGTGGAGATCTACCGGCACCGCGAGTCCGCGGGCGTCGGCGACCTCTCCCACGACGGCTCCCTGATCGCCGTCGAGCACACCGAGCACGGCGACGCGATGCACTCCGCGCTGCGCGTGCTGCGCCCCGACGGCAGTACCGTCGCCGACCTCGACGACACCGAGGGCGGCACCCGCGAGCTGGGCCTGGAGGTGCTGGGCTTCGCACCCGTCGCCGGGGACACCCGGCTGCTCGTCGGGCACCAGCGCCGGGGCCGCTGGGAGCCGATGGTGTGGGACGTGGCCACCGGCGAGCAGACCGACCTCGCCCTTCAGCTGCCCGGCGACGTGAGCGCCGAGTGGTACCCGGACGGCACCGGGCTGCTCATCGTGCACAGCTTCGAGGCCCGCAGCGAGCTGTTCCGCTACGACCTCGCCGCCCGCGAGCTGATCGAGCTGCCCACCCCGCCCGGCACGGTCTCCGGCGCCACCGCCCGCCCGGACGGCACCGTCGAGTACCTGTGGTCCTCGGCGGCCGAGCCGTCGGCGGTCCGCTCCACCGCCGGCGGTGTCGTCCTCGACCCGCCCGGCATGAAGTCGCCCGGCTCGGTGCCGGTGGAGGACGTGTGGGTGGAGGGGCCCGGCGGCCGCATCCACGCCCTGGTGCAGAAGCCGGCCGGCGCCACCGGCCCGCTGCCCACCGTCTTCGACATCCACGGCGGGCCCACCTGGCACGACAGCGACTCCTTCGCCGCCGGCCCCGCCGCCTGGGTCGACCACGGCTACGCGGTGGTCCGCGTCAACTACCGCGGCTCCACCGGCTACGGCCGCGCCTGGACGGACGCGCTCAAGCACCGGGTCGGCCTGATCGAGCTGGAGGACATCGCCGCCGTCCGCGAGTGGGCGATCAACTCCGGCCTCGCCGACCCCGACCGGCTGATCCTCACCGGCGGCTCCTGGGGCGGCTACCTCACCCTGCTCGGCCTGGGCACCCAGCCCGACGCCTGGGCGCTGGGCATCGCCGCCGTCCCGGTCGCCGACTACGTCACGGCCTACCACGACGAGATGGAGGCCCTGAAGGCGATGGACCGCACCCTGCTCGGCGGCACCCCCGAGGAGGTCCCCGAGCGCTTCGAGGCGTCCTCCCCGATCACCTACGTCGACCAGGTCAAGGCCCCCGTCTACATCTCCGCCGGCGTCAACGACCCGCGCTGCCCCATCCGCCAGATCGAGAACTACGTCCGCCGCCTGGAGGAACGGGGCGCGGTCCACGAGGTCTACCGCTACGACGCCGGCCACGGCTCCCTGGTGGTGGACGAACGCATCAAGCAGGTCCGCCTGGAACTGGACTTCGCGGCGCGGCATCTGCCCTGAGCAGGGGCGGCATCTGCCCTGAGCGGGGCAGCGGGGAGGCCCTGACCTCCCCTCTCCAGCACCGGCCGCCCGTCGGTACACCGCCGTGGGGCACGCAGAGGAGGGAACCCGAGGGCGTCTATACGATGTCCGCCCGTACGACGTCCGCCCGTACGACAGGCGGCGGTGCTGGAAGGGAGACGAGGCGTGGGGGAGGAGCAGCAGCGTCCCCGGCGGCGGCGCGGTCAGGGCCAGTTGGAGGCGCTGGTCCTGTCGGCGCTGCGGGAGGCCGACGGGCCGGTGACGGCCGGCTGGGTGCAGCAGCGGCTGGGCGGTGACCTCGCCTATACGACCGTCGTCACCATCCTGACCCGGCTGCTCGCCAAGGGCGCCGTCACCCGCGAGCGGGCCGGCCGGTCCTTCGCCTGGACCCCCGCTTCCGACCAGGCCGGACTGGCCGCCCGCAAGATGCGCAGGGTGCTGGACGCGCAGAGCGACCGGGAGGCGGTGCTGGCCAGCTTCGTCACCGGTCTCGGGCCGGACGACGAGCGGCTGCTGCGGGAACTGCTGCGGCAGGCGGAGGACGAAGGGGAAGACTGAAGCCTCATGGGGGTGTTCGTCTTTCTTCCGCTGGTGCTGCCCCTGACGGCCTGGCCCGTCGCGCGCCTCGCCGAGCAGCATCTGCATCCCAGGACCGCGACCCGGCTGCTGACGGCCGTGACCGCGGTGATGGCGGTGTGCAGCACCGTCTGCCTCGCCCTGCTGATGGTGGTCGGCACGGCCCAGCTCCCCGGCAATCCGCTGCCCGACGGCTGGTCCGACCCCGAGGTGCGCCAGGCGGTGCCGTACGACGAGGTGGCGGGCAGGGCCGCCATCCCGGCGCTCGTCCTGGTGCTCGCCGCCTGCGGCCGGACCCTGTGGCGGCACGGCCGGGTCCGGCGCCGCGCCCACCGCGCGCTGGCCGGGGTGCGCGGCAACCAGGTGGCGGTCCTTCCCGACGACGTCCCCTACGCCTACGCCCTCCCGGGCGGCGGCCGACGGGGCCGCGTCGTGGTGACCACCGGCCTGCTGGACCACCTGGAACCGGCCGAACGCCGGGCGCTGTTCGCCCACGAGCGGGCCCACCTGACCGCCCGGCACCACCGGTTCCTCCTGGTGGCCCAACTGGCCGCCAGGACCAACCCGTTCCTGCGTCCCCTGCGCACCGCGGTGGCGTACACCGCGGAACGCTGGGCGGACGAGGACGCGGCCCAGGCGGTCGGCAGCCGCCGGACCGTGGCCTCGGCGATCGGAAAGGCCGCCCTCATCTCCCGCGGCACGCCGGTTCCCACGCTGGCTGCCCTGGCGGCCGTGGGTCCGGTGCCCCGCCGGGTGGCGGCCCTGCTCGCTCCCGCTCCGGCGGCGCGTCGCTGGCCCCCGGTGTTCACCTCGGTCGGGCTCGCGGCCTGGGGAGCCGCCGCGGGAGCCGTGGTATCGGCCATGTCATCGGCCAACTCGGCGGTGACGATGGTCCTCATCCTCCGCGCGGCGACGCCCCTGTGAGGAGTGCGGGGCCGATTCGATGTTCCGTTCGATCTTCCGCGTCTCTCAGAGGTCGAACTCGTGCGGCGGCAGGTCCAGGGCGTGGCACGCCTCCCGCACCACGGCCTGCTCGTCCTTGTCGAAGTCGCCGTCGGCGCCGCCGATGACGATGCCGATCTGGATGACGGCACGGGCCTCGGCGGGCTTCTTCCTCGCCTTGGCGACCTCCTGCATCACGCTGACCTTGCCGAGCGCGAAGTCGGTGGTGAGCCGGCTCAGGTTCTCCTCGAAGCGGCGGTGCAGGTCGTCGGGTGCGAAGTTCTTCAGCACCTCGTTGGTGGCGATCAGCTGGGCCACCCGCTGACGCTCCGCAGGGTCGATCGTGCCGTCGGCGGCCGCGACCAGCGCGCACATCGCCATGCTCGCGTCGCGGAAGGCACCGCTGGTCAGTTCGTTCTTCTTCGCCATCAGCTGGGTCTGCATCGTCGATGCGGACTCCCTGATCCGGTCCCACAGGGCCATGCGCTCTCCAAGAGGTGAGGGGGCTTCGCGGCGCGGCGACCCGGGTTCGTCGTCCCGGACCGCCGCCCGCATCTTCTACAAGAACGTAGAAGTTAGTGGGTGAGTTCCCGCTGGGCCGTCAATCCTCGTCAATCCTCGTCAACCCTCGTCGGCTCTCGTCGGCCTTCGTCGGCCTTCGTCGGCCTTCGTCGGCCTTCGTCAGTCCTTCTCAGTCCTCGTCAGTCCTCGTCAGCCCTCGTCTTCCTCACCCTCGAAGAAGTCCCCCACCTCGTCGACGACTTCGGCGGCCACCATCCCGCCGGCCACACCCACCGCGAGCCCGGCGGCCCCCGCCGCGATGGCGGTACCCATGCCGGGCCCGGACCGGTGCCCGTCATGGTGGTGCTCACCATGGCCGTACGCGCCGAAGGACCCGTGCGAGCCGTGCGAGCCGTGGGCCGCCCGCTGCTCGGTCAACTGCCGTACCCAGCCGTCGACTTCCGCGTTCCAGTCACGGGCGTCCTGGTGCCCGACGGTGAAGCGGGTGAGCGCGTCGTGCCCCGCCGAGAAGAAGCCGCCCCGCTTGTCCGCCTCCAGGACCACCTCCACGCCGCCCGGATTGGCGAGGAAGGTCACCTCGATCTCGTTCACCTGGTGCGCGTACTGCGGCGCCGGGTTGAGCTCGATCTCCTGATAGAAGGGCAACTGCTGGCCCGTGCCCCCGATGCGCCCGTACTCCAGGTCGGCCGACTTGAAGCCGAAGCCGAGCTGACCGAACGCCTCGAGAATCGCCTCCTGCACGGGCAGCGGGCCCACGGTCAGCGGATCGAGGTCACCCTTGTCCCTGGCCCCGGCGACCGCCAATTCCGTGCGCACACCGAGGACGACGCCGAGGGGCTGCCCGTGCAGCTCGGTGACCGGCGTCTCCCACGGCAGCGTCACGCTGAACGGCACGCTGCGCTCCTCGCCCTCGGCGAGGCGGAAACCGCCGCCGACCGTGTAGCGCTCGAAGGCGACGACGCCCTCGCTCTCACCGCCCTCGTGCTCGGCCTCGACGCGGGCCACCAGCTCCAGGGTGACGTGCTCGATGTCGAAATCCGCGTTGCCGCCCTTGAGGTGCACCTGCCCCGACAGCGCCCCGCCGGGCCGGAACGGCCCCGCGTCCAGCACCGTGTCGACGGTGGGCCCGCCCACGCCGAGCGAGCCGAGCAGTCGCTTGAACACCATCCTGGCGTCCACTCCTTCACATGCGTGCCTCAGTGAAGGACGGTGCCGGACACCGTCCTTCTACAAGTGAGTAGAAGCATAGAGCGGCGGAGCGCTCAGACAGTGCCTGACCGTTGGTAACCGGCCCACAACCGGCCACCCACCTGCCCGAGCACCTCGTCGACGACCACCACCAGCGGCTCCGCCCTCCCCTGCAGCACCTCCTGCAGCCCATGCCGAAGGCGCGAACTCAGCCCCGGCGCGGCACTCTCCAGCCGCCGTGCCGTCCATTTCCCGCCACCACTCCACGAACCGGCCGCCGCCAACGCCAGCTCACCGGTCCGGCGCACCAGTTCCGTCGCGATGAACAGGCGCTCGTCCGGTTCGTCACTGCCCGCGAGATCGTCCAGAAGATCGGTGATCGCATAACGCCGGTCGTCGATCTCCTCCGCGGACTCCGCCGGCGGCCCCGCGGCCACCAGCTGCCGCGCCCCTGCGGCGATCCGCGCCCCCAGCCCGTCGGCGTCGACGAGCAGCACCCCGTCGGCGCACATCGACAGCAGCGGAGACCGGCGCCGGGGCAGCTCCCGCCCGACGTACCCGTGCCAGGACGCCTCGGTGTGCACGAACATCTCCACCGGCCAGCCGCCGTGCAGGAAACTCGCACGATACGGCGCCGGAGGCCCGTCGAGCAGCACCACGATGTCCAGATCCGACGTCGCCGTCCCGCGCCTCGTCGCCACACTCCCGCCCAGAAACGCGGCCCGGGCCTCCGGATGCCGCCCGGCCACCACGGCGCGTGCCGCCTCGACCGGATTCGTCCTCTCGTACGCACTGGGGTCCGCGGCCATGCGCTCAGCCGACCAGCCCCGACCGACCGGGTCAAGACAGCACCGCGCTCGTCACGCGGGCCACTCGGACTGCGGCGCCGCACCGAGGAGACGGCACTGCTGGTCTCGTTCCTGGACGGAGCGCGTCCGGTACGCCGAGAGGAACTGCTCGACGTAGGCGGGTGCGTCACCGCTGGCCGTCGGCACGAAGCAGACCTTCGGCCGGGGACTCGGCACTTGGCTCAGCACCCAGTCGTCCAGCAGACCGTCGTCGTCGGTGGAGAATCCGCCTCCCAGCAGAGCCAGCCGGTGCCCGGGAACGCCTGCCACGAGGGCGCCCTGTCAGGACTGGTACGGCTGCTGCTGCGGGTGCTGTCCGTGACTCTGCCCGCCGGCGGCCTGTTCCTGGAGCTGGTTCGCCTGCTCCTCGGTGATCCGCTGTTCCGCGCCGCAGAAGGTGCACTGGGTCGTGTACTTCGTCGAGATCGGGAAGAGCGGCACGAAGAACAGGGTGAACTTGGTGACCCGCTTGCGGAGCGTGTGGGCGGCGGGGTTGCCGCACTGGGCGCAGACCAGGGTGAGTATGGCGAGCTGGTAGAGGTAACTCTTGGTGCCGAAGATGATCACGTCGTCGGTCCTTCCGGTCGGCAGTCGGCAGTGTGGCAGGCCGGAACACCGCCGCAGCCCCCCACTGGAGAGTGTCACTCCGGCGCTGCCGGGTTGTCGACCAGTGCCTGATCTTCCCGCAGCCTTCCCCCAGCACTTCCCGCGCAGCGTCAGTCGTACGCGAACTGGTGCGTGGCGAGGGTCCGGTCGGGTTCCCCCGTGGCGGTGACGCGTCCGCCGTCGAGGACGATGGCGCGTTCGGCGGCCCGGATCGTGGACGGCCGGTGTGCGATCACCAGACGCCGAGATGTAGGTGATGTAGAGCAGGAACCAGACCAGGCTGGCCAGGGACGTCTGCCCGTCGGCGACCCGGATCCCGCCGATGACCAGGACCACCATCATGGAGCCGTGCATGGCCAGGGTCATCATCGGGCCGACTAGATTCCCGCGTCCACCACGCCCCCGCGCTCCGCGTCCCGGTGCCCTCCCTCCCCGAACAGCTCACCGATCGCCATTCCCGGAAACTGCAGAGGCTCTTCACGCCCCTCCAGCTTCACGCGCACGCGCCACCGCTTGCCCCCGTGCTCCACCAGCACATCCGCGTACTCGCGCCCCGGCGACTCGACACCCACCAAAGACGGTCCGCCCTCCGGTCCGTACTCACGGAACGACAGGACGAACGGAAGTTCCTGGAGCAGACAGGCGAGGTGCGCCCACGCCGGCGAGTCCGGCTGCGGCGTCCGCCTCACCTCGCTGCGCTCGGTGTCGTCATCCGGCACCTCGCCGGCCTCGCTCGCCAGCGCCCTCGAGTCAGGCTCGCCCACATGCCGGAAGGAGAACGTCCGCGCGGCCACGTCCATGGCCGTCAGCTCCATCCCGCGCGGCCCACCCCTGAAGACCATGCCGGCAACGTCCTGAAAGAACCGCGCAACCTCCCTGTCCCGCGCGTCCCGCAGACTCTTGTCCGGCTCCGAACCCCCCAGCGGCTCGAACGAGCCGACGGTGACCGGCTTCCGGCGCCGCTTGCCATGACCCACCGCGACCGATCCCTCTCGCACACGCACGGATGCTGCTGAGGCGCCAAGCTCTCAGCAGCATCCACGCTAGTCCTTCTTGACTCAGCCCGTCTGACTCGGTCCCTGACTCAGCCGGCCAGGACCAGGCGGCCCTTCTGCTCCTTCACGGGCTTGTAGGTGAACAGATACTGCTCACCTGTGCCCGCCGCGTTCAGCGATGCGACGGACGTCTTCGGCTTGAACTTGGTGTTCACCCACGTCGGACATTTCACCGAGCCGACGCAGAATGCCGTTACCGCGCCGAGGAACGCCATCCGCGGGCCCTCGCCGACCGCGTACATCGTCTCGTCCGCCGCCAGCAGCATCTTGCGCCGCTCAACGATCTTGCACGAGAGCGGTCCGCACTTCACCCGGTGCGCCCACCCCGTCAGGTTGTACCGCTTCCCCGCGAGATGATCGATGTTCGGAGACTTGGCCAGCCATCCGATGATCCCGTACTTGGTGATGTTGTGCTTCTTCTTGATCTTCGTCCAGCCGAAGCCAACCATCTTCCCCTTCGCATTGCGGCGGTACTCGCCCAGCCGCAGCGGCAGGTCATACCGCTTGCTCCGGGAGTAGTCGAACTCCTTCAAGATTTTGTACTTTGACGATTTCTTCGCCGCAGCCGTCTCAGCCGGCCGCTCCGAAACCGTCGCCGCACGCTCATGTGCATCCACCTGGGCGGCCTGCGCCGGCGCGGCCCCTGCCAGCAGCGCCACTGCCACAACCCCGGACGCTGCCACACGTACGCTCCGCATGGAACCTCACTGTGGTCATCCCCCGTCGCCCTCCGGACGAGGCGTCAGAAAAGCACCGTACAAAGCCTTCCCTTTCGCCTCTATTGGCACTTTGGACACTGCCCTTTCGGGCACTTACGGCTCGGTCGCGCACACAGGTTCCATGCCGCCTTCGGCGCCTGCACCGCGTCATGCTGAGCCGAAGCGTACGGTCCGAGGATCTTCGACAGACGAACAGCGTCATCAGCTTTGCCGTCCCGGTTCCCGAAGTCCCGTCGACGCTGCTGCCGTACACGATCGGCGAGAGACGGGACGGCAAGCGAACTCGCTCACAGCGAGGCCGAGTCCAGCCCTTGTGGTGCGTTCCCCAGTCCTCCCAGTGGAAAAGGCTGAAAACCGGCGCCGTGGTGTCGGCCCAGTTCAGGTTGGGTTTGCGCGGGCATCCAACGCTGGACGGTCGTATCGATATCGCCGCGGCTCGCGAACTTCAGCGAGGGCGACACCTTTCCGGAGGAAAACGAGTTTCTGATCCGCTTCGGGCGGCGGAGCGGGAGGCGAGTGCGACAGCACGAGAGGTGTTTTGGGACTGGGGCAATCATGGACTCGCGCAACATGCCCTGTCGAAGTCACCCGGTGCTTAGGGCCGGCCTCGTGACCGCAGGGGAGCGAGTTGTCATTGTCGGGGCTGGGGTGGCTGGGCTCACCACGGCCGTTGTTCTCGCCGGGGCCGGGGCCGGGGCCGGGGCTTCGGTGCAGGTGATCGCCGAGCAGGTGCCGGGGGCCACGTCGGTGGCGGCGGGGGCGATGTGTGGGCCTTAGCTCAGGTCTCCGACTTCCACTCGTGTCCCCTCCCCGTGCCATGCCGCTCTGAGGCGAGCTCCCAAGCTCCGGCCTACCCACAAGCGCGGGAGCCGCCCGGGAGCCAGATTCCGAACCGGCTCCCAAATGGCTCCCAAAACGGCCCCCAGAACCACTCAGGGGCGCGACCCGCTAAGCGGATCAGGCCCCTGACCTGGTACTTCACTGTCGGGGTGGCGGGATTTGAACCCACGACCTCTTCGTCCCGAACGAAGCGCGCTGCCAAGCTGCGCTACACCCCGATCGTCGTCGCTGTCGCGGCGACGACGATTACTTTAGCCCACCGGTGGCCGGAGACGAAATCCGGTTTCAGCGGGGGCGGCGGACCGGGTTCGGGCGGACGTGGTCGAAGGCGACCAGGAGGACCGCCAGGGCGTAGAAGGCGAGGCCCACGAGGAGGGCGTTGGCCAGCACGCTGCGGTAGCCGTCGCGGGTGACGTCGAGGAAGGGGTAGAGGTAGGCGGCCGGGTTGCCGGGGAGGAGCTCGCCGCGGACCAGGGTGAAGGCCAGGTAGGCCAGGGGGTACAGCATCCAGGTCGTGGCCTGGAGGATGTGCGTGCGGGCCGACGGGGAGAGCAGGAGCCAGTCCAGCAGGGCCGCGAGCGGGATCACCGTGTGGAGGGTGTGGGCCGCGGCCGTTTCCAGGAGGCCCGTCTCGCCGGTCATGGAGAAGGCCGGCTTGGCGTCGGTGAGGAGGATGTGGTGGACCAGGGCCGCCATGACCACGTAGAGGAGGGCGGCGCCGGTGATCGCGCCCGGGAGGGGGTGGCGGGCCGTCCAGGCTCGGCGGGCCGAGGCCAGGGTGACCAGGGCCAGGAGCAGCGTGGCCTGGATGGTGAAGTAGCTCAGGACGCGGGTCGGATTGCCGAGGAGGAGTTCGACGGCTGCGGACGCTATCGCCGTCACGGCCAGGAGCAGGCGGTATGTGGCGGCGAGGGGGCGGCGGACCGGGGGGACCACGGCACGGGCCGGGACCGGGGAGGGCAGCAGCGAGCGGGGCGGCATCGGGACGGCGGGCAGGTCCGGGATGTCCCTGGGTATCGGGGCTGTCATGCCTCCAGGGTGGGAGGCATGACCCGATTGGTGCGATTTGTTGTGGTGCGGATGGGTGATCGGGAGCAGCGGCAACGGTCAGTGTCGCTTCGGTTGCTCTCGGTCGGCTCCGGTGGTTGCTTCGGTCAGTCTCGGCTCGTGAGGGTCAGGAGCGTCGCCTCCGGGGGGCAGGCGAAGCGGACGGGGGTGTAGCGGTTGGTGCCGCAGCCTGCGGAGACATGCAGGTAGGCGGTGTGGCCGTCGGCGGTGTGGGTGGACAGGCCCTTCACGCGGTCCGTGTCGAGGTCGCAGTTGGTGACCAGGGCGCCGTAGAAGGGGATGCACAGCTGGCCGCCGTGGGTGTGGCCGGCCAGGATCAGGGGGTAGCCGTCGGCCGTGAAGGCGTCCAGGACGCGCAGGTAGGGGGCGTGGACGATGCCCATGGAGAAGTCCGCGGAGGGCGACGGGCCGCCGGCCACCTCGTCGTACCGGTCCCGCTTGATGTGGGGGTCGTCGAGGCCGGTGAGCTCGATGGACACGTCGTTGATCTTGAGGGTGCCCCGGGTGTTGGTCAGGTTGAGCCAGCCCGCGGCGTCGAAGCCGTCCCGGATGTTCTCCCACGGGTTGTGGACGACGCCGACGGCCGGCGGGTTGCCGTTCAGGCCGTGCCTGCCCTGGGCCTTCTCGATCAGGTAGCGGGCGGGGTTGCGCAGGCGGGGGCCGTAGTAGTCGTTGGAGCCGAAGACGTAGGCGCCCGGGAACTCCATCAGCGGGCCCAGCGCGTCCAGCACCTCGGGCACGCCCTCGGGGTCGGACAGGTTGTCGCCCGTGTTGATCACGAAGTCGGGGCGCAGACCGGCGAGCGAGCGCAGCCAGCGCTGCTTCTTGCGCTGGCCGCCGACCATGTGGATGTCGGAGACCTGCAGCACGCGCAGGGGGCGCATCCCGGACGGCAGGACGGGGACCGTCACCCGCCGCAGCCGGAAGGAGCGGGCCTCGAAGCCCGCCGCGTACAGCAGTCCGGCGGCCCCGGCCGCCGTGATTCCCAGGGGGATTCCGTATCGCGCGCGCATGGACCCATCGTGTCAGACCGCGAGCGGCCGCCGTGCCACGCAGTCCGCCCGCTGCCCGTACGAACAGCCTTTTCCCGTACGCCCCTTAAATCAGCAGGCGTCCTGCCCTGCGCACCTGCGACAATCAAGTCATGACCACGCTCAAGTCCAAGCTGCAGGATGACCTCAACGCCGCGATCAAGGAGCGCGACGAGCTGCGCTCCTCGACGCTGCGCCTGACGCTCGCCGCGATCACCAAGGAGGAGGTCGCGGGCAAGGAGAAGCGTGAGCTCTCCGACGAGGATGTGCTGAAGGTGATCACCCGCGAGGCCAAGAAGCGCCGTGAGGCGGCCGAGGCCTTCGCGCAGGGCGGTCGCACCGAGCAGGCCGAGCGGGAGAAGGCGGAGGGCGAGGTGCTCGCGCAGTACCTGCCGAAGCAGCTGTCCGACGACGAGCTGAACGCGATCGTCGCCCAGGCGGTCGAGGAGGCGAAGGCGGCCGGCGCCGAGGGGCCGCGCGCCATGGGCGCCGTCATGAAGATCGTGAACCCGAAGGTCGCGGGCCAGGCGGAGGGCGGCCGGGTCGCCGCCGCGGTGAAGAAGATGCTGGCCGGCGGCTGAACGACCAGCCCGTCATGCCTGATGGGCGTACGAACCCGAGCGGCTCCTGCCCCCAGTAGAGAGCGGCCCCTTCCCCCAGTAGAGAGGGGAGGGGCCGCTCGCATTCGTGAGCAGGGCGGGAGGCCAGGAGCCCAGGTGACCGGGGGCCCAGGGCCTCTGCCGGCCTCAGTCCCTGCCGCCCGGTCCGTTGCCCGGGCCGCGGATGAAGCCCTCCGGGATGGAGAACGTCGGGTCGGGCTCCGGGCCGCCGGGACCGCCGTTGCCGCCGCCGGGGCCGCCGTTGCCGCCGCCGGGACCGCCGTTGCCACCACCGGGTCCGCCATTGCCGCCGCCGGGGCCGCCGTTGCCGCCGCCGATCAGGCCGCCGATGAAGCCGCCGTTGTCGTCGCCCTTGTCGCGGTCCTCGTCATCGTCGTCCCGGTCGCGATCGCGGTCGCGGTCGTCCGGGATGTCGACGAGGTTGAAGTCGGGCGCCTCCTTGCCCTCCAGCGCGCCGTTCATCATGTCGCGCCAGATCGGGCCGGGCACCTGGCCACCGAAGACCTTGCCGTGCCACTGGCCGCCGATGGAGATGTTGATCATCTTCCGCTTGTGCGCGGGGTCGCCGACCCAGACCGCGCCGGCCATGTTCGGGGTGTAGCCCACGAACCAGGCGGCGTAGCGCTCGTCCGTCGTACCGGTCTTGCCCGCGCTGGGGCGGCTGCCGAGGCCGGCCTGGGTGCCCGTACCGTCCTCGACGACGCCCTTGAGCAGGGTGTTGATGGTGTCGGCGGTCTTCTCCGACATGGCCCGCGAGCAGGTCGACTTCGGCACCGGCAGGGACTTCTCCTTGCCCCCGATCCGCTGGCTGATCGACTCGATGGCGACCGGGGTGCAGTGCATGCCGCGCGCGGCGAAGGTGGCGTAGCCGTTCGCCATGGTCAGCGGGGACATCTCCTGGGTGCCCAGGGCGATGGACGGGGCCTGCTGCATCTTGCGGCCGTCGGCCCGCTGGACGCCCATCTTCTTGGCCATCTCGGTGACCGGGCAGATCCCGATCTCGCTGATCAGCTCGACGAAGTAGGTGTTGACCGACTTGGCGGTCGCCTCCTTCATGCCGTACGGGCCGACCTCGGACTCGTTCTCGTTCTCGACCGGGACGTTCTGCTCGTTCCACACCTTGCCGTCGCAGGCCTGGACGGGCGAGGGGTAGTTCATCTTGTACGGCGCGGCGTACCTCTTGGTCGGCGGCACCCCGTTCTCCAGGGCCGCCGCGGCGACGATCGGCTTGAACGTCGAACCGGGCTGGTAGCCCGCGCCGCCGCCCATGGCGTCGTCGACCGAGAGGTTGAGCGTCGTCTCGTGCTTCTTGGTGTCGAGGCCGTAGGGCCGGGACTGGCCCATCGCCAGGATCTTGCCGGTGCCGGGCTCGACGATGGTGGCGGCGGTCGCCACGTCGTCGCTCTGGTTGACGTGGTTCTTCACCGACTGCTGCACGGCTTCCTGGGCCTGCGGGTCCATGGTGGTGCGGATCGTCAGGCCGCCCTGGTTCCAGATCCTGGCCCGCTCCTCCTTGGTCTTGCCGAAGACCGGGTCGTTCAGGAAGACCTCGTGCACGTAGTCGCAGAAGAAGCCCGCGCCCTTGACCGCGGTGATGCAGCCGTTCTTCGGCTTGCTGACCTTCAGCCCGAGCGGGGCCTTGGCCGCCTTGTCGGCCTCCTCCTGGGAGATGTCCCCGATCTGGGCCATCCGCCGGAGCACCACATTGCGCCGCTTCTTCGCCTCGGCCTCGTCGTTGACCGGGTCGTAGCGGCTCGGGGACTGCACGATGCCGGCGAGGAGGGCGGACTCCTGGAGGTTGAGGTCCTTGGCGGACTTGGAGAAGTAGCGCTGGGCGGCGGCCTCCACGCCGTAGGCCTGCTGGCCGAAGAAGGTGATGTTGAGGTAGTTCTCGAGGATCTTCTTCTTGCCCAGCTCCTCCTCGACCTGGATCGCGTACTTCAGTTCGCGGATCTTGCGGCCGAGGGTCTGCTGGGTGGCCTGGGCGACCTTCGTCGGGTCGTCGCCGGCCTCCTCGACGAAGACGTTCTTCACGTACTGCTGGGTGAGCGTGGAGGCGCCCTCGGCGACGCCGCCCTCCTGCGCGTTGCGGTTGAGGGCGCGCAGGACGCCCTTCAGGTCGACGGCGCCGTGCTGGTAGAAGCGCGAGTCCTCGATGGCGATGATCGCCTTCTGCATGTACGGCGAGATGTCCTTGAGGTCGACCACCGTGCGGTCGCGCGAGTAGACCGTGGCGATCGTGCCGCCCTGGGCGTCCAGGATGGTGGTGCGCTGGCTCAGCGGAGGGGTCTTCAGATTGGCCGGGAGCTCGTCGAAGCTCTCGACCGAGCCCTTGGCCGCCAGCCCGAGCGCGCCCACGGCGGGCAGCGCGATTCCGGCCAGCACCGCTCCCGCGAGGACACTGACACCGAGGAACTTGGCGGCCTGCTGCGTGGGGGACAGACCACCGCCCGAGCGCTTGTTTGACATGAGAGCAGCCTACGTTCTCATTCGCCGGACAGGCGTATATGCCTTGGCCTAAGCTGCTCTCGACTGTCACAGCAGTGAGGCCACGTATCAATACGTCCGGCGACCCCGAATCGTCTCGGACCTTCTCGACTTTCTTTTGGCGAGTGAGTCGAGTGCGTGCCCCGAATCGCCTTGTGTGTCACTTGGTGTCCGTTGTGACGCAACTGAACTGACCCCGTATGCCCGGTTTGCCGCGCATGTCGCCAGCTCACTCCCGCGGGTGATCTGCCGCTTACCCATAGTCCGTTCGGACCATTCAAGATTGGGCCCGCTGGGGGTGTTGCGTCGTGCCCACCTTCCGTAACGTCCTCAACTGGCGACGGTGAATATGCCGCTGCCGCCGTGGGGGAGCCTCGATTCGGGAGAGGACGGCGCCGGTATGGGCTGGGTTACCGACTGGAGTGCGCAGGCTGCCTGCCGCACTACCGATCCGGATGAACTGTTCGTTCAGGGAGCAGCGCAGAACAGGGCCAAGGCGGTGTGCACCGGATGCCCGGTACGCACCGAATGTCTGGCCGACGCGCTGGACAACCGCGTGGAGTTCGGCGTGTGGGGAGGCATGACCGAGCGTGAGCGCCGGGCGCTGCTGCGCCGGAGGCCCACCGTGACCTCCTGGCGCCGGCTGCTGGAGACCGCCCGCTCGGAGTACGAGCGCGGAGCCGGCGTCGTGCCGATGGGCGACGACCAGGTCTACGAGAACTACGCGGCGGTGAGCTGAGGGCCCGCCGGCCGAGCCGAGGATTTCGGAATCTGATGAGCTGAGGGCCCTTCTACGGGCCCTCGACGGCCGTCGGTATGCCCTTGATGTGCCTTTCGTGTGTCCTTAAGGGGTGTGGCTCGGCGTGCATTGACGGGTCTCGGATGCCCTTGAGGGGCGTGGCTCGGTGAGCATGTACGGGCGCGGGCATGGGCATGGCCCCGTGTGCCTTGACAGGAACGGGCATGGGCGTGGCTCCGCTTCGCGCCTCGGTGATGTGAGACGGGCGGCCTGCCTGCCGCAGGACACGGCGGTGCCTGCCGCGGAACCGGACGGAACCGTGCGGTCGGCGCTACGCGCCCGGCTCGGGCAGCTCGGGCCGGTTGTTCGCGAGCCGGTCGCCGATGTCCCGCAGGCCCGCGAGGTCGTGGACGTCGCCGGGCAGCGCGGCCACCTCCGTCACCGCCACCTCCGGGTGGAGCGCGGTGAAGCGGTCGCGTGTGCGCTGCTCGCGCGCCAGCAGGTGCATCCGCTCGGCGTGCAGCCTCAGCAGGCCCGCCGTGAACCGGTCCACCGACCGTTCCGCGTCGGCGGGGGAGCCTTCGTCGGGAGCAGTGGACTCGGCGGAAGCGCCGGGCTCGTCGCGAGCCGGTGATTCTGAACTGTCGTATGTGCTCGGGGAGTTGCCGGGAGAGGTACGAGAACCAGCTTTCCCGTCCTCCTGATCCACAATGCGGGACTCCTCAAGATTTTCCGCCGCGGCGATCGCCCGCTCGGCCGACAGCCGGTCGGCACCGCTGCCGTGCACCCGGTTGAGCACCAGACCGGCGAGCGGCATCTTCTCCGCGGCCAGCCGCTCCACGAAGTACGCGGCCTCGCGCAGCGCGTCCCGCTCCGGGGCCGCCACCACCAGGAACGCCGTCCCCGGCGCCTGGAGCAGCTTGTAGGTGGCGTCCGCACGCGTACGGAATCCGCCGAACATGGAGTCCATCGCCGCCACGAACGTCTGCACGTCCCTCAGCAGCTGACCGCCCAGCAGCTTGCCCAGGGCGCCGGTCATCATCGACATGCCGACATTCAGGAATTTCATCCCGGCGCGGCCTCCGGCCTTCGCCGGGGCCAGCAGCACCCGGATGAGCTTGCCGTCGAGGAAGGAACCCAGCCGCTTGGGCGCGTCCAGGAAGTCCAGCGCGGAGCGCGACGGAGGGGTGTCCACGACGATCAGATCCCACTCGTCCCGGGCCCGCAGCTGGCCCAGCTTCTCCATCGCCATGTACTCCTGCGTGCCCGCGAAGCCCGCCGAGAGCGACTGGTAGAAGGGGTTGCTCAGGATCGCGGCGGCCCGCTCGGGGTCCGCGTGCGCCTCGACGATCTCGTCGAAGGTGCGCTTCATGTCGAGCATCATGGCGTGCAGTTCGCCGCCCGCGGAGTCGTCGATGCCCTTCACCCGGCGCGGGGTGTTGTCCAGCGAGTCGATGCCCATCGACTGGGCGAGCCGGCGGGCCGGGTCGATGGTGAGGACCACCACCTTGCGGCCCCGCTCGGCCGCGCGCAGCCCCAGCGCCGCGGCGGTGGTCGTCTTGCCGACGCCGCCGGCGCCGCAGCACACGATGATCCGGGTCTGCGGATCCTCGATCAGCGGGTCGATGTCGAGGATCCGGGCGGGGGAGAGGTGCTGACGGGCGGCCGGGTCGTGCGCCTGGGCCGGTTCCGGACGGCTCATGTCATCCCCTGCTTCCGATGCGTCCACAACGTTCGAGGTGCCCGACACGTCCGGCACGTCCGACTCGTGGCGTGACGTGACGTGACGTGCGCGGCGCGGGGGAGGCGCGGCTCGCGACGGTTCACGAGACGCCCTGTCCGCGCAGCTCGCGGGCCATCTGGTAGAGGGCCGCGAGGTCCAGGCCGTCCGCGTACAGCGGCAGTTCGTGCAGCGGCAGGCCGAGGTCCTCCAGCACGGCGCGCTGCTCCGCCTCCAGCGCGTGCCGCTCGGCGTACTCCCGCGCCTGCTCGAGCAAGGGGTCCACCAGCCGCTCGGCGTGTCCGCCGCGCCGCGCGCCGCCGAGGCCGGCCGATGACAGTGCCCGTGCGACGGAGGAACGCTCGACGGTCCCGAGGAGTTCCAGGTCGGCCGGGTCCAGCAGGGCCGGCCGCACCATGTTCACGATCACCCGGCCGACCGGCAGCCGGGCCGCGCGTAGCTCGGCGATGCCGTCCGCGGTCTCCTGGACCGGCATCTCCTCCAGCAGCGTCACCAGGTGCACCGCCGTCTCCGGCGACTTCAGCACCCGCATCACGGCCTGCGCCTGATTGTGTATCGGGCCGATCTTGGCGAGCCCGGCGACCTCGTCGTTCACGTTGAGGAAGCGGGTGATGCGCCCGGTCGGCGGGGCGTCCATCACGACGTAGTCGTAGACGAACCGCCCGCTGCGCTCCTTGCGCCGCACCGCCTCGCACGCCTTGCCGGTCAGCAGCACGTCCCTCAGGCCGGGGGCGATGGTGGTGGCGAAGTCGATGGCGCCGAGCTTCTTCAGCGCGCGACCGGCGCCGCCCATCTTGTAGAACATCTGGAGGTAGTCCAGAAGGGCCAGTTCGGGGTCGATGGCGAGGGCGTACACCTCGCCTCCGCCCGGAGCGACGGCGATCTTCCGCTCCTCGTAGGGCAACGCCTCCGTCTCGAAGAGCTGTGCGATGCCCTGGCGGCCCTCGACCTCGACGAGAAGCGTCCGCTTCCCCTCCGTGGCCAGGGCCAGCGCGAGGGCCGCGGCCACCGTGGTCTTGCCGGTTCCGCCCTTGCCACTGACGACCTGGAGCCTGCTCACGTCTTCGAGCCTAAATGCTCGGTGTGCGCCCCGGCGGCTCCGGGGCGAGTTCCGCGGACATGTCACCGGGCGGGACGAGGACCGGCCCGTGGCCGGAACTGGTCAGCGGGCTGGTCGGAGGTGGCCACCGGGCTGGTCGGAGGTGGCCGGAGTGTCTGGCCGGAGGCTGCCCGAGTGCCTGGCCGGATGCGGCCGGAACGTCCGGCCGGAGGCTGCCCGAGTGCCTGGCCGGATGCGGCCGGAACGTCCGGCCGGAGGCTGCCCGGTGCCGAGCCGGATGCCGTCGCCTCCGCGCCGGTGCGTGCGGCTAGAGTCGGCCCCATGACCAAGTGGGAATACGCGACTGTGCCGCTGCTCGTCCATGCCACGAAGCAGATCCTGGACACCTGGGGCGAGGACGGCTGGGAACTCGTCCAGGTCGTGCCCGGGCCGAACCCGGAGCAGCTGGTGGCCTACCTGAAGCGCGAGAAGCAGGCATGAGCGCCGTCGAGACGAAGCTCGCCGAGCTGGGTCTGAGCCTGCCGGAGGTCGTCCCGCCGCTGGCGGCGTACCAGCCGGCCGTGCAGTCGGGTCCGTACATCTACACCGCGGGCCAGCTGCCCATGGCGGACGGCAAGCTGCCGGTCACCGGCAAGGTCGGTGCGGAGGTCACCGCGGAGGAGGCCAAGGAGCTGGCGCGCACCTGTGCGCTGAACGCCCTCGCCGCGGTCAAGTCCGTCGCCGGTGACCTGGACCGGATCGCGCGCGTGGTCAAGGTGGTCGGCTTCGTCGCCTCCGCCCCCGACTTCACCGGCCAGCCGGGCGTCCTCAACGGCGCGAGCGAGCTGCTCGGCGAGGTCCTCGGCGACAAGGGCGTGCACGCGCGCAGCGCGGTGGGCGTCGCGGTGCTTCCGCTGGACGCGCCGGTCGAGGTCGAGATCCAGGTGGAGCTGACGCAGGCGTAGCGGCGGGCCCGTCCGGGTCCGTCCGGCCCGTCCGTGCGGGGCGGGGCATCGTCACCGCCTGCCCGCCCGGCGGCCGGGGGCTCGCCGCGTCCCGCGCTCGCTGAAGGGCGAGGGCTCAGGCGCGTGCCCGATTGAGCGCCGGGCGCGGGCGGCGCGGACCCCAGGCGATGGCGCCCCGTGGCGGGGTGCACCCTTCTCCGGGCCTTGCGCCACAGCGTCACTGGGCCCCACGCCCTCCCCTCGGCTCCCGCAATCACGGCCCCGCACCCCCTCCTCCACCGCCAGCGGAGCGCCCGGCACTCGAACATCCGGGCGTCAGCAGATAGCCTCCGGCCATGGCGAATGTGCAGGCTGATGGCCAGTGGTACCCGCCGGAGTGGCCGGATCGGATCCGGGCGCTCGCCAGTGGGACGCTCACGCCGGTCGCGCCGAAGCGGGCGGCCACCGTGATGCTGCTCAAGGACACCCCGGACGGCCCTGTCGTGCACATGCTGCGCCGCCGTACGTCCATGGCCTTCGCCGGCGGCGCCTACGCCTACCCCGGCGGCGGTGTGGACCCGCGCGACGACGAGCGGCACATCCGCTGGGCGGGACCCTCGCGCACCTGGTGGGCGGAGCGGCTCGGCGTCGACGAGACGGGCGCCCAGGCGATCGTCTGCGCCGCCGTGCGCGAGACGTACGAGGAGGCCGGGGTCCTGCTCGCGGGGCCGACGGCCGACACGGTGGTGGGCGACACCACCGGCGACGACTGGGAGGCCGACCGGGCGGCGCTGGTCGCCCGCGAGGTCTCCTTCGCGGAGTTCCTCGACCGGCGCGGGCTGGTCCTGCGCTCCGACCTGCTCGGCGCCTGGACGCGCTGGATCACCCCGGAGTTCGAGCCGCGCCGCTACGACACCTGGTTCTTCGTGGCCGCGCTTCCGGAGGGCCAGCGCACCCGGAACGTCTCCACCGAGGCCGACCGCACGGTCTGGATCGCGCCGCGCGAGGCGGCCGCCGCCTACGACAGGGGCGAGCTGCTGATGATGCCGCCGACCATCGCGACCCTGCGCCAGCTGATGCCGTACAGCAGCGCGGCCGAGGCGCTCGAAGCGGCGCCCGCCCGGGATCTCACGCCGGTGCTGGCCACCGCGCGCCTGGTGGACGGCCAGATCGTGCTCTCCTGGCCGGGGCACGACGAGTTCACCAAGCACATACCGACCGGGGGAGCCTCCGCATGACGAACGCCAGCCCCCTGCCGGGCCGGCCACGGGGCCGGGTCGTCTCCGGCCCCGCGACCCCGCGCGCGGTGAACGTCCTGGCGCCCAACCCCTCGGCGATGACCCTGGACGGCACGAACACCTGGATCCTGTCCGAGCCGGACTCCGCCCTCGCGGTGGTCGTCGACCCGGGTCCGCTGGATGAAGGTCACCTGCGCCGGGTCGTCGCCACGGCCGAGGAGGCCGGCAAGCGCATCGCCCTCACCCTGCTGACGCACGGTCACCCCGACCATGCGGAGGGCGCGGGCAGGTTCGCCGAGCTGACCGGCACCAAGGTGCGCGCCCTGGACCCCGCGCTGCGGCTGGGCGACGAGGGGCTGGCCGCCGGGGACGTGATCAGCGTCGGCGGGCTGGAGCTGCGGGTCGTGCCGACGCCGGGGCACACCGAGGACTCCCTCTGCTTCCACCTGCCGGCCGACCAGGCCGTCCTGACCGGCGACACCATCCTGGGGCGCGGCACCACCGTGGTGGCCCACCCGGACGGCCGCCTCGGGGACTATCTGGACAGCCTGCGCCGCCTGCGCTCGCTCACGGTCGACGACGGCGTGCACACCGTCCTGCCCGGTCACGGGCCCGTCCTGGAGGACGCGCAGGGCGCCGTCGAGTACTACCTCGCCCACCGCGCCCACCGCCTCGCCCAGGTCGAGACGGCCGTCGAGGACGGTTACCGCACGCCCGCCGAGGTGGTCGCCCATGTCTACGCGGACGTGGACCGCTCCCTGTGGCCGGCCGCGGAGCTGTCCGTGCGCGCCCAGCTGGAGTACCTGCGGGAGCACGGGCTGATCTGAACGCCCGAACGGCAGATCCCGGCCCCGGCGGCCCTGGAACACGGCCGAGCCCCGCCTCCCATAGGCATACCGGGGGCGGGGCTCAGGCGTACGACGTACGAAAAGGGGCCGGCGTCAGCGGGAGCGCTTCGCCAGGCGCTCCACGTCCAGGAGGATCACCGCGCGGGCCTCCAGGCGCAGCCAGCCGCGCTGGGCGAAGTCCGCCAGGGCCTTGTTGACCGTCTCGCGGGAGGCGCCGACCAGCTGGGCCAGCTCCTCCTGGGTCAGGTCGTGCACCACGTGGATGCCCTCCTCGGACTGCACGCCGAAGCGGCGCGACAGGTCCAGCAGGGCGCGGGCGACACGGCCCGGGACGTCCGAGAAGACCAGGTCGGACATGGCGTCGTTGGTCTTGCGCAGGCGGCGCGCGACGGCCCGCAGCAGGGCCGTGGCGACCTCGGGGCGGGCGTTGAGCCAGGGCTGGAGGTCGCCGTGGCCGAGGCCCAGCAGCTTGACCTCGGTCAGCGCGGTGGCCGTGGCCGTGCGCGGGCCCGGGTCGAAGAGCGACAGCTCGCCGATGAGTTCGCCGGGGCCGACGACGGCGAGCATGTTCTCGCGGCCGTCGGGGGAGGTGCGGTGCAGCTTGACCTTGCCCTCGGTGACCACGTAGAGCCGGTCTCCGGGGTCGCCCTCATGGAACAGGGAGTCGCCCCGTGCCAGGGTCACCTCACTCATGGAGGCGCGAAGCTCCGCGGCCTGCTCGTCATCGAGCGCCGCAAAGAGCGGGTTCCGCCGCAGAACGTCGTCCACGAGTTATCTCCTTGTCGACCTGCTCAGGGGATCTTGCTCCCCCACGTACCAGGGGACCGTGGTGTCCATTTTGCCTGACGGTCCAAACAGTGTGATCTGTCACAAGGATGCCGCACCGCCCCGGCGGGGTACGCGGCAGGGGTCCAATTGGGCGCCGATCTTCCGGGGCCGGGGCGGATGTCGGTGCCGGGCCGTAGGCTGGCCGGGTGTCCAAATCGCCGGTGAGAGCACAGGCAGAGGGGGCTGCGCGGGTGGCGGTACGTCGCGATTCCGCTGTGGGCGAACAGAGCCCCGATGGCGGTAGGGAAACGACGAATGCGGCAGAGAAGGCCGCCTCCAAGCGGGCGGCGCCTGCCGGGGAGGCGGCTGTGAAGAAGACTGCGGCCAAGAAGGCGGCCGAGGAGGCGACGGCGGCGGAGAGGGCCGCCGTGAAGGCCGCGCCTGCCAAGAAGGCGACCGCGAAGAAGGCTGCCGCCGAGAAGGCCGCGTCGGCTGCGAAGACCCCGTCGGCGAATAAGGCCCCGGCCCCCAAGAAGGCGGCCGCGAAGAAGACAGCCGCCGAGGAGACGACCTCCGCGAAGGCACCCGCCAAGAAGTCCGCCGTCAAGAAGGCCCCCGCCGCCAAGAAACCCCTCGTGGCGCCCAAGAAGGCCACCGCCGCCGTCAAGGCCGCGCCCGCGAAGACCGTCGTCCATCCGGGCAAGGGTGAGTCCCGCACCGCGCTGGTGCGCCGCGCGCGCCGGATCAACCGCGAGCTCGCCGAGGTGTACCCGTACGCCCACCCGGAGCTGGACTTCGAGAACCCCTTCCAACTGCTGGTCGCCACCGTCCTGTCGGCCCAGACCACGGACCTGCGCGTCAACCAGACGACCCCGGCCCTCTTCGCGAAGTACCCCACCCCGGAGGACCTGGCCGCCGCCAATCCGGAGGAGGTGGAGGAGATCCTCCGCCCGTGCGGCTTCTTCCGTGCCAAGACCCGCTCGGTGATGGGCCTTTCCAAGGCGCTGGTGGAGAAGTTCGGCGGCGAGGTCCCCGACCGCCTGGAGGACCTGGTCACCCTGCCCGGCGTCGGCCGCAAGACCGCCTTCGTGGTGCTGGGCAACGCCTTCGGCCGGCCCGGCATCACCGTGGACACCCACTTCCAGCGCCTGGTGCGCCGCTGGAAGTGGACGGACGAGACCGACCCCGACAAGATCGAGGCGGCCGTCGGCGCGCTGTTCCCCAAGAGCGAGTGGACCGATCTGTCGCACCACGTGATCTGGCACGGCCGCCGCATCTGCCACGCCCGCAAGCCCGCCTGCGGCGCCTGCCCCATCGCCGCGCTCTGCCCCTCGTACGGCGAGGGCGAGACGGACCCGGAGAAGGCGAAGAAGCTGCTGAAGTACGAGAAGGCCGGCCTGCCGGGCCAGCGCCTGAAGCCCCCGCAGGCCTACCTGGACGCGGGCGGCCGCCCCGCTCCTCCGCTGGGGGCCGGATGAGGGCAGGCAGCGGGTGCCCCTGGGGAGGGCGGGCCGCGGAACGATCTCGGGGCCCCGGGGCGTTGCACCCGCAGGACCAGACACGCTTCTGCGGGCCGGGACGAGTGGGGTGGCGATGACGCGGGCGAGCAACACCCGGGGCGGGCCGGTGACGATCACCAAGGAGGGCCTGCCCGAGTGGCTGGACCCGGTGGTGCGGGCGGCGGAGACGGTCGCTCCGCGTCAGTTGAGCCGCTTCCTGCCGCCGGAGAACGGCACGGGCCGCCAATCGGCCGTGCTCATTCTGTTCGGCGAGGGCGAGCGGGGCCCCGAGCTGCTGCTGATGGAGCGGGCCGGCTCGCTGCGCTCGCACGCCGGGCAGCCGTCCTTCCCGGGCGGGGCGCTCGACCCGGAGGACGGTGATCCGCTCGGTGAGGGGCCGCTGCGGGCCGCGCTGCGCGAGGCCGAGGAGGAGACCGGGCTCGATCCGTCCGGCGTCCAGCTCTTCGGCGTGCTGCCGAAGCTCTACATCCCGGTGAGCGGCTTCGTGGTCACCCCGGTGCTGGGCTGGTGGCGGGAGCCCAGCCCGGTCGGCGTGGTGGACCCGAACGAGACGGCCCGGGTCTTCACCGTCCCGATCGAGGATCTGACCGACCCGGCCAACCGTGCGACCACGGTCCATCCCAGCGGCCACCAGGGGCCGGCGTTCCTGGTGGAGTCGGCCCTGGTGTGGGGCTTCACCGCGGGGGTCATCGACCGTCTGCTGCACTTCGCCGGATGGGAGCGCCCCTGGAACCGCGACCGGCGGGTCCCCCTGGACTGGCGGTCATGACAGGGTGGGCGCCGGAGCGAGGCGAATGACGAGGCGAGGCTTGAAGCGTTGAACGTGCTGGACATCCTGTTGCTGGTCGCCGCTGCGTGGTTCGCGGTGGTCGGCTACCGCCAGGGCTTCGTCGTCGGCATCCTTTCGGTGATCGGGTTCCTGGGCGGCGGTCTCGCCGCCGTGTATGTGCTGCCCGTGATCTGGGACGCCCTCACGGACAACGCCGAGGTCGGCACCACCGCCGCCGTGGTCGCGGTCGTCGTGGTGATCGTGTGCGCTTCCGTCGGACAGGCGCTGACCACGCACCTCGGCAACAAGCTGCGCCGCTACATCTCCTGGTCCCCGGCCCGGGCGCTCGACGCGACGGGCGGCGCCCTGGTGAACGTGGTGGCGATGCTGCTGGTCGCCTGGCTGATCGGCTCGGCGCTCGCCGGTACGACGCTGACGGGGCTGGGCAAGGAGGTGCGCAGCTCCAAGGTGCTGCTCGGGGTGTCCCGGGTGCTGCCGGACCGCGCCGACACCTGGTTCGCCGACTTCTCCTCCATCCTCGCCCAGAACGGCTTCCCGCAGGTCTTCAGCCCGTTCGCCAGCGAGCCGATCAACGACGTCCAGCCCCCGGACCCGGCGCTGGCCAGCAGCCCGGTGGCCGCCCGCGCCCAGCGTTCCATCGTCAAGGTGATGGGCACCGCCGAGAGCTGCGGCAAGGTGCTGGAGGGCACCGGCTTCGTCTTCGCCGACCGCCGGGTGATGACCAACGCGCACGTGGTGGGCGGCGTCGACGAACCGACCGTGCAGATCGGGGGCGTGGGCCGCAGGTACGACGCCACGGTCGTGCTCTACGACTGGGAGCGCGACATCGCGGTGCTCGACGTCCCCGACATGAAGGCCCCGGCGCTGCGGTTCTCGTCGAGGGACGCGAGCAGCGGGGACAGCGCGATCGTCGCCGGCTTCCCGGAGAACGGCGCGTACGACGTGCGCTCGGCGCGCGTGCGCGGCCGCATCACGGCCAACGGCGCGGACATCTACCACCGCGGCACGGTCCGGCGCGATGTGTACTCCCTGTTCGCCAACGTCCGGCAGGGCAACTCCGGCGGCCCGCTGCTGACCCCCGACGGCGAGGTCTACGGCGTGGTCTTCGCCAAGTCCCGCGACGACGCCGAGACCGGGTACGCGCTCACCGTGGACGAGATCCAGGAGGACATCGTCAAGGGCAGTGCCGCCAACCGCGAGGTGGACAGCGACAGCTGCGCACTGTGAGTCGGCCGCGCGCTGTGGGCGCACGGCGGCCGGTCGGTTGCGGCGTGCCGGTAACGGGCGGGCGGCGGTCAGCCCTTGGGGTGGCGCAGGCGTACGGAGACCCAGCGGGCCCGGCGACGGAGGATGCGCGGGATTCCCACCCTGAGGTTCGTACCTGCCATCTGCGGTGCACCGCCTCGCTGGTGGGTACCGATACCGCCCGCCGAGCGGCGATTGCGGCTTGCGTCACTGTAGTCGTGCGTCCAGCCCATACCCCGACGTCTGCCCCCGCCCCAAGGTCGATAACCGCCTGACGGGTGCCCAATTGGCTTATGCGCGGGGCAAGTACGGGCAGCGTCCGATCGGTTACCGATCCGGCTCGGGATCCTTCAGCCAGTTGATCAGTTCTGTGGAGAAAGTGACCGGATCCTCCTCGTGGGGGAAGTGTCCGAGTCCGTCGAACAGCCGCCAGCGGTAGGGCGCCTCCACGTACTGTCCGGAGCCGGCCGCGCTGCGGGTGCGGATCACCGGGTCGAGCGAGCCGTGCAGATGCAGGGTGGGCACGCGGACCGGGCGCTTCATCCGCCGGTTGAACTGGAAGCCGTCGGGGCGGGCCAGCGAGCGCACCAGCCAGCGGTAGGGCTCGATGGCGCAGTGGGCCGTGGAGGGGATGCACATGGCCCGCCGGTAGACCTCCAGGGCCTTCTCGTCCGGCAGGCTCGGCCCCGACCAGTCCTGGATGAGCCGGGCGACCAGGGCCCCGTCGTCCGCGGTGAGCCGCCGCTCGGGGATCCAGGGCCGCTGGAACCCCCAGATGTGGGAGAGCGCGGCCGACTGCCGCACGTCGGCGAGCATCGCCGCGCGCCAGCGCCGCGGGTGCGGCATGGACACGACCGCGAGCCGCCGCACCAGCTTGGGGCGCATCGCCGCCGCCGTCCACGCGAGGTATCCGCCCAGGTCGTGGCCGACCACCGCGGCGTCCGGCTCGCCCAGGGAGCGGATCACCCCGGTGAGGTCCAGGGCGAGGTTGGCCGGGTCGTAGCCGCGGGGTGTGCGGTCGCTGCCGCCCACGCCCCGCATGTCCATGGCGACAGCCCGGAACCCGGCATCGGCCAGCGCGGTGAGCTGGTGCCGCCAGGTCCACCAGAACTGCGGGAAGCCGTGCAGCAGCAGCACCAGCGGTCCGTCACCCACTTCCGCGATGTGGAAACGGGCGCCATTGGCGGCGACATCCCGGTGGGTGACCTCGGCGCCGGGGACGTCGAGGCGTACGACCGAGGCGCTCTGCGCCGGGAAAGGAGCTGGGTCCATCATGAGGACGAGCGTGCCACAGCCTCGATGGCCTCCGGAGCCCGGTCCTGCGGCAGTTCCTTGCGCTGCGGGCGCGGGTGCGGCTTGGCGTTCTGCAGCACGCCCGCCGTCTCCTTCACCGACGCGGCGACCTTCTGCGGTCCGCGGCCCTGCTTGGTCTTCTTGGCGAAGACCACGCCGATCAGCCCGAGCAGGCCCGCGATCAGCACGTTCGCCGCGAACGACAGCAGGAAGCAGACCGCGAGGTTCCAGCCGCTCCAGGTGCGGATGCCGTACGCCAGGGCGAAGTTGAGCATCGGCAGGGAGAACAGCAGCAGGACACCGGCCGCCATGAAGGCGCCGCCGCTGGTCGCGCCCCGCTTGACGTCCTGCCTGAGCTGCGCCTTCGCCAGCGCGATCTCGTCGTGCACCAGCGCCGACATCTCTGCCGTCGCGGTGGCGAACAGCTGTCCGATGCTGCGTTCGGCGCCGACCGGGCTGCCGTCGGGTGCGCTCATCGCGGTCTCCCTCTTCTGCCGACCGAGGTGCTGGCTCGTCTGCCGGCTCGTCTGCGTGCGGTTGTGACTTCTTCCGTCCCGCTTTTGTACCGTCTCGTCAGATCATGCCCGACGGTCCCCGTCCTCGCCTGCCTCGCCCGCCACTTCGGCAAGCCGCTCCCGTTCGGCGGCCTTCTCCTCGGCGAGCCGCCGGTGCTCGGCGGCCTTTCGCTCCAGGATCTCGGCCATGCGCAGGTGGTACTCCGGGTCGTCCGCCTCGTAGACGTCCGGGACGCCGTCGTGGTCCTCGTCGCGCTCCTCCTCCTCGGCGAGCCTGCGATAGGTGGCGTTGCGCAGCTTCAGCAGCACCGACGCCAGCAGGGTCGCCAGCAGCGAGCCGGTCAGGACGGCGGCCTTGACGCCGTCCGTCATCGCCGGATCCTCCTCGAAGGCGAGCTCGCCGATGAGCAGCGACACGGTGAAGCCGATCCCGGCGAGCACGGCCAGCGCGAACACGTCCGACCAGGCCAGGTCGTCGCTGAGCGAGGCCCGGGTGAAGCGGGCCGTCAGCCAGGTGCCGCCGAAGATGCCCACGGTCTTGCCGACGACCAGACCGAGCACCACGCCCAGCGTCTCCGGGGTGGTGAACACCTTCCCGATCGCCTCGCCCGAGACGGCGACACCCGCGCTGAACAGCGCGAACAGCGGCACGGCCAGCCCCGCCGACAGCGGTCGCACCCGGTGCTCGATGCGCTCACCCGGCGAGTGCTCCTCGCCCTCGCGGCGGTGGCAGCGCAGCATCAGGCCCATGGCGACACCGGCGATGGTGGCGTGGATGCCGCTGTTGTACATCAGCGCCCAGATCACCACCGCGAGCGGCACGTACACGTACCAGCCGCGCACCCCCGTGCGCAGCAGCAGCCAGAACACGACCAGGCCGGCCAGCGCGCCGCCGAGCGCCGGGAAGTTCAGGGAATCGGTGAAGAACACCGCGATGATCAGGATGGCGAAGAGATCGTCGACGACGGCCAGGGTGAGCAGGAAGGCCCGCAGGGCACTCGGCAGGGAGGTGCCGATGACGGCGAGCACGGCGAGCGCGAAGGCGATGTCGGTCGCCGTGGGCACCGCCCAGCCGGCCAGCGACCCGCCGCCGGCGCCCGCGGTGATCGTGTAGACCACGGCCGGAGCCGCCATGCCGCAGAGTGCGGCGACGACCGGCAGCGCGGCTGCCCGCGGGTCGCGCAGATCACCGGCGACCAGCTCGCGCTTCAGCTCGATCCCGGCCACGAAGAAGAAGACGGCGAGCAGCCCGTCGGCCGCCCAGTGCGCCACCGACAGATTCAGCCCCAGTGCTTCGGGGCCGAGGTGGAAGTGGCTGACGCTCTTGTAGCTGTCGTGCAGGGCGGGGACGTTCGCCCAGATCAGCGCGGCGACGGCGGCGAGCAGCAGCAGGACGCCGCCGACGGTCTCGGTGCGCAGCGCGTCCGCGACGAAGTTCCGCTCGGGCAGCGAGAGCAGCCCGAAGACCTTCCGCGAGGAGGAGGGGGTGCGGGACGGTGCGGACACGGCGGGGACCTCCGGTCGGGGGACAGCACGGAACACATGCCGACCAGACTTCCCGGCGCACCATGACGATCTTGAACGTTGTCCTACGCGCTCTCGAGCTTACCCGTGGACGTCGCACTGCGTGCGGGGCGGGGCGTCCGCCCGCACGAGGGGGACGACGAGCACGACGAGGACGACGAACGCCACGAGGACGAGCGAGGGCACCCGGCGTAAGGAACGCGCCGGGTGCCCTCGCTGTCCGTCCTGCTCAGTCCTGTAGCCGGGTGGCTCAGTCCTCGCTGGGTGCCTGCGGCAGCTTCGCCTGGATGAGGTCCATGACGGTGCTGTCGGTCAGGGTGGTGACGTCACCCAGCTGGCGGTTCTCCGCCACGTCGCGCAGCAGCCGGCGCATGATCTTGCCGGAGCGGGTCTTGGGCAGCTCCGCGACCGGCAGGATGCGCTTGGGCTTGGCGATCGGGCCGAGCGTGGCGCCGACGTGGTTGCGCAGCTCGGCGACCAGGTCCTCGGTCTCGGCCGCGGTGCCGCGCAGGATCACGAAGGCGACGATCGCCTGACCGGTGGTCTCGTCGCTCGCGCCGACCACGGCCGCCTCGGCGACCGACGGGTGGGAGACCAGCGCGGACTCCACCTCGGTGGTGGAGATGTTGTGTCCGGAGACCAGCATCACGTCGTCGACCCGGCCGAGCAGCCAGATGTCGCCGTCGTCGTCCTTCTTGGCGCCGTCACCGGCGAAGTACTTGCCCTCGAAGCGGGACCAGTAGGTGTCGATGAACCGCTGGTCGTCGCCCCAGATGGTGCGCAGCATCGACGGCCACGGCTCGGTGAGGACCAGGTAGCCACCGCCGCCGTTGGGCACCGGGTTCGCCTCGTCGTCGACGACGGTCGCGGAGATGCCGGGCAGCGGGCGCTGCGCGGACCCCGGCTTGGCCTCGGTGACGCCGGGCAGCGGCGAGATCATCATGGCGCCGGTCTCGGTCTGCCACCAGGTGTCCACCACCGGCGTGCGGTCCGCGCCGATGTTCTTGCGGTACCAGATCCACGCCTCGGGGTTGATCGGCTCACCGACGGAGCCCAGCACGCGCAGGCTGCTGAGGTCGAACTTCGCGGGGATGTCGTCGCCCCACTTCATGAACGTCCGGATCGCGGTCGGCGCGGTGTAGAGGATGGTCACGCCGTACTTCTGCACGATCTCCCAGAAGCGGCCCTGGTGCGGGGTGTCGGGCGTGCCCTCGTACATGACCTGCGTGGCGCCGTTGGCCAGCGGGCCGTAGACGATGTACGAGTGCCCGGTGACCCAGCCGACGTCGGCCGTGCACCAGTAGACGTCGGTCTCCGGCTTGAGGTCGAAGACCGCCCAGTGCGTGTATGCCGTCTGGGTGAGGTAGCCGCCGGAGGTGTGCAGGATGCCCTTCGGCTTACCCGTGGTGCCCGAGGTGTAGAGGATGAACAGCGGGTGCTCCGCCTCGAACGCCTCCGGCGTGTGCTCGGTGCTCTGACGGTCGACCAGGTCGTGCCACCACACGTCGCGGCCCTCGGTCCAGGCGACCTCCTGGCCGGTGCGGCGGACGACGAGGACGTGCTCGACCCGGTCCACCCGGCTGATGGCCTCGTCCACGGCCGGCTTGAGCGCGGAGGGCTTGCCGCGCCGGTAGCCGCCGTCGGCGGTGATCACGACGCGCGCGTCGGCGTCCTCGATCCGGGTGGCGAGCGCGTCCGCCGAGAAGCCGCCGAAGACCACCGAGTGGGCGGCGCCGATGCGGGCGCAGGCCAGCATCGCGATGGCGGTCTCCGGGATCATCGGCATGTAGACGGCGACCCGGTCGCCCTTGCGGACCCCCAGCTCCAGCAGGGCGTTGGCGGCCTTGGAGACCTCGTCCTTGAGCTGGGCGTAGGTGATGGCGCGGCTGTCGCCGGGCTCGCCCTCGAAGTGGATGGCGACCCGGTCGCCGTGGCCGGCCTCCACATGCCGGTCGACGCAGTTGTAGGCGACGTTGAGCTCGCCGTCCTTGAACCACTTGGCGAACGGCGGGTTCGACCAGTCGAGGGTCTCGGTGGGCTCCTTGGCCCAGGTCAGTCGGCGGGCCTGCTCGGCCCAGAAACCGAGCCTGTCAGCCTTGGCCTGTTCGTACGCCTCAGCCGTGACGTTGGCGTTCGCGGCCAGGTCAGCGGGCGGCGCGAAGCGACGCTCCTCCCTCAAAAGGTTGGCCAGGCTCTCATTGCTCACGGCATCTGCCTTTCCCAGGGTGTCCGTTCAGGGTGTCCGTTGTGTCCCAGGCCACAGCTCATCAGACGCGAGGGTGCGCTGACAAGGGTCGACGGCACATTGGTTTAGACCTGTCCGGGTGTGCGGCCTGCTTGCTGTGCTCCGGTCACGCGGCTCGGACCGGTGTGCCCGGTCATCCCTTCCCACGTGCGGCGGAGCAAGCCGGTTCAAGGGGTGTAACGCCCCTCACACCGGACGGTCGGGACGGACACCCGGACGGACGCCCTCCGCGGCCCCGAGGGTCACACCCGGACGGGCCGGGCGGTCACGCCCGAAGGGGCCGGGCGGACGCGTTCGGAGGGGCCGGGCGGACGCGTTCGGAGGGGCCGGGCGGACGCGTTCGGAGGGGCCCGGCGGACGCGTTCGGAGGGGCCCGGCGGGCCACTCACACCGCCAGGTC
The DNA here is from genome assembly GCF_039524635.1 of Streptomyces thermocarboxydovorans. NCBI lineage: Bacteria > Bacillati > Actinomycetota > Actinomycetes > Kitasatosporales > Streptomycetaceae > Streptomyces > Streptomyces thermocarboxydovorans. Next base: position 37,385 of record NZ_BAAAGU010000026.1, read on the forward strand.
CACCTCGCGCACCCGCTCGAACACCGGCTCCCGGTCCGCCCCGGTGAGCAGGTACGTCTGCGCCTCGCCCACGTGGAAGTACAGCCCGTGCAGCTCCAGCCTCCCGGCCTCGAGGGCGCGGGCCACGGACTCGTGGGCGCGCAGATGCTCCAGCTGCTGGACCACATTGGCCAGACAGAGCCGCTCCACCGCGTCCGCCGCGGCTCTCCCCGCCAGTCGAGCCGGGGGCGCGCTCGCGTCGTCCATGCGCTCCAGGCTGGGCCGCCCGTGCCGCAGCCACCGTCCGAGCGGAGTGCCGTCGCCGGACGCCGCGGAGCCCAGCAGCGCCTGCATCGCGCCGCACCCCGAGTGCCCGCAGACCGTGATGGAACGCACGGCCAGCACGTCCACCGCGTACTCGATGGCCGCGGCCACCGAGTCGTCACCGCTCTCCTCTCCGGGCGCGGGCACCAGGTTGCCGACATTGCGCACCACGAACAGGTCGCCCGGACCACTGGAGGTGATCATCGAGGTGACCAGCCGGGAGTCGGCGCAGGTCAGGAACAGCTGGGTGGGCCGCTGCCCCTCACGCGCCAGCCGGGCCAGCTCCTCGCGGACCAGCGGGGCGGTGTTGCGCTGGAACGCGCTGATGCCGCGCACGAGTTGCAGCCCTCCGATGCCGGGTGATGTGGCGTCACCGGCGCCGGAAACGTGGGCGAGTGCGGGTGGGGTGCCGGCGGGTGCGGGCGCGGTGCCGTCCGCGGCGGGGGTGAACTTGTCGTCGGATGCGCTCCTCTCGTCTGGCGGCGGGTTCACCGCCGGTGGGCGTTCGCACTGGTGGTTGCGCCAGGGCGTCCAGGGGCGGCAGCGGCAGTCGGTGCCGGAGGGGGCGCGTCCGGCGGCACCGTTCCGTGCGGCCGCGCCGCGGGCGGGATCGGCGGCGAGGACGGCGGGTTCGGCGATGCGGACGCCGGGCCGGCGGCCGGTGATCCGCACGGTGCCCCCGCGTGCGGTGTGGGTCTGCTGCCAGTCCTGCAGCGTCTCGAAGGCGGCGTGGTCCATGAACGACCCGTCCAACGCCACGACGGCGTCCGCCCCTTGAGGCACCAGATGCAGGGCACGGCTGAGCCGCGGCACCGCGAGGAACGTCAACTGGCCTCTGACATGGACGTGATGGACTCCTCCCTCCTCCTCGTGCCTGATACGGGTGCGGGTCAGCCGGTGCAGGGCGACACCGACGGCCACGGCGATGCCCAGCGCCACGCCCTCCAGGACGCCCAGGCAGATCACGCCGAGGGTGGTGACGGCGTAGACCAGGGCCTCCCGGTGGCGGGTCACCGTGCGGATGTGGTGCAGGGACACCATCCGGATGCCGATGGCCATCACCAGGGCGGCGAGCGAGGCGAGCGGGATGAGCTCCAGGAGCGGGACCATCAGCAGCGCGGCGATCACTACGAGAACGCCGTGCAGCATCGTGGAGTTCCGGCTCACCGCACCCGCCCGGACATTGGCTGCGGTGCGCACGGCGACCCCGGTCACGGGCAGTCCGCCCAGCGAGCCGGAGACGATGTTCGCGGCTCCCTGGCCGAGCAGTTCGCGGTCCAGGTCGGAGCGCTTGACCGGGACGGGGCCAGGGCGGGTGGCGAGCAGTTTGTCCGCCGCGACGGCGCTCAGCAGCGACTCCACGCTGCACACCAGCGTGGTGGTGAGCACGGCCGCGATCAGCCCGAGCACCGGCCCGTCGGGCAGCCCGGCCAGGGCGTGGCTGCTCCAGGACGGCAGGTGAACCTGGGGCAGCGCCAGACCGGCGAGCGCGGCGACGGCGGTGGCGCCGGCGACGGCGACGAGCGCGCCCGGGACCTTGCGCAGCCGGTCTCCCGCACGGCCGGGGATTCTCGGCCACAGGAGCAGCACCGCCAGGGTCAGCACGCTCACGGACACCGCGTCGGGGCGCAGCTGCGTCAACTGGGCGGGCAGGACACGGAGGTTGTCGGGGACGGAGCTCTGCGGGGTGCCGCCCAGGGCGATGTGCAGCTGGGCGACGGCGATGGTGACGCCGATTCCGGCGAGCATGCCGTGCACGATCGCGGGGCTGACGGCGAGGGCGGTACGGGCCACCCGCAGGCTGCCGAGGGCGAGTTGGACGAGACCGGCGAGGACGGTGACGGCGCAGGTGGTGCGCCAGCCGTAGTGCTGGATGAGGTCGGCGGTGACCACCGTGAGTCCGGCAGCGGGGCCGCTGACCTGCAGCGGAGAGCCGCCGAGGCGTCCGGCGACCAGTCCGCCGACGGCCGCGGCGACCAGACCGGCCTGGAGCGGGGCGCCCGTGGCGAGGGCGATGCCGAGGGACAGGGGGAGGGCGATCAGGAAGACCGTGATCGAGGCTGAGAGATCGCTGCCCGCGATGCGGAAGCGCCGGCGGCCCGGCGGGGGCGGGCTGTGCGGGGGGTGGGTGCGCTCGGTGGGCTTCGAGCCTCGGGCATGGGCGGGGACACAGGCGGACATGGTCCCGTCTCCTCGGGGTGTGGAATCGCGGACGGCGGGATGCACCAGCTGGGGACAAGGGCAGAGAGAACAACCGAACTGAACGAACTGCTGGCTTCAACAATCAGTAAACGACTCGCAATTCAGGGTAAAGACCAAACCTAGACTTTCATGGCAAATGGATCAACGAATCCCTCTGTCGGGTGAAGTGGTCATTTCATCGGCTTGTCGTATTAATTCCTTCTCCCTTCCGTGCGAGCTTGGCGGAGATCGCCCTCAGCAGGGTTGGCCCGAGAGAAGGAAGAAGGTGGACGGATGGCCGCCACCCGGAAAATCGCCGCGGGCACTGTGATGGCCGCGGTCGGCGCAGCCTCCTTCGCCGGCTGCGGCTCCGACTCCCAGAGCAAGGCGAAGCCCGCCCCGGCGCCGAAGAACGTGGTCCGGCTGATCGGCGACGGCTCCACCGCCTACACCGGTGCGCAGCCGCATCTGCCCCGGCCCAAGAGGCTCGAGCCGGGCGAGAAACCACCCCAGTTCGTGGTGTTCTCCTGGGATGGAGCGGGCGAGGACAGCCAGAAGCTGTTCTCCCACTTCCGCAAGGTCGCCCGGGAGAACAACGCGACCATGACGTACTTCCTGAGCGGTGTGTACATGCTCCCGGAGGACAAGCGCGATCTGTACCGGCCGCCGCAGCACTCCCCGGGCCGCTCCGACATCGGCTTCAACGACCGCCAGGGCATCGCCGACACCGTCAAGCAGCTCCGGCTGGCGTGGCTGGAGGGCAATGAGATCGGCACCCACTTCAACGGGCACTTCTGCGGCGAAGGCGGCGTCGGCGAGTGGTCGGTGGCGGAGTGGAAGGACGAGATCGCCCAGGCGAAACGGTTCGTCAAGACCTGGAAGACCAACACCGGCATGACGGACGCCTCGCCGCTGCCCTTCGACTACGACAAGGAGCTGATCGGCGCCCGGACCCCGTGCCTGGAGGGGCAGAAGAACTTCAGGAAGGCGGCCCGCGACCTGGGCCTGCGCTATGACACCAGCGGCGTCAACAACCAGGTCTGGCCGAAGAAGCGGAAGGGCCTGTGGGACCTGTCGATGCAGCTGGTTCCGTTCCCCGGCCACAGCTACGAGCAGCTGACCATGGACTACAACTTCATGGTCAACCAGTCGGGCACCAACACCCAGGGCGACCCCGGCAAGCACAAGCTGTGGGGCGACCAGATGCGTGACGGCCTGCTGCAGGGCTTCGAGCGCGCCTACCACGGCAACCGCGCACCGCTGATCATCGGCAACCACTTCGAGTCCTGGAACGGCGGCACCTATATGCGGGCCGTCGAGGAGGTCATCGAGACGGTGTGCAACAAGTCCGACGTGCGCTGTGTCTCCTTCCGGCAGCTGGTGGACTGGCTGGACGCCCAGGACCCGAAGGTGCTGAAGAAGCTGCGCACGCTGGACGTCGGCGAGGTTCCGGAGAAGGGCTGGAAGTCCTTCCTCAAGGCCGGCCCCGCCCCGGCGCCCAAGGGCGTGCCCGGGGCGCCGGCGGCGAAGGACTGACGAGGGGCGCGGGGGCGAAGGGCTGAGGTTGGGGGGGTGGGGGTGAACGACCGACGCGTCGGCGCGGTCGTCACGCGCCGGCGGGGACTCCCGCGCCCGCCCCTGCCTCCGCGCCCGCGCCCGCCCCCGCTCCCGCGCTCTCGCTCTCGCCGAGCACGAAACCGGGGTCGACCTGCGCGGCCAGGTCGATTCCGGTGCGCTCGTTGCCCCAGGAGCGGGCGTTCTTGAGGTGGAAGTGCACCATCTGGCGGGTGTAGCGCTCCCAGTCGCGCAGCTCGTACGTGGCGTCGGCGGCCGCGTGCAGCCGGCGCAGGGCCTCGCGGTTGGGCTCCTCCAGGAGACGGAAGCGGGGCGGCCGGCCCTTCTCCATGGCCCGGACCCAGTCCGAGTGGCCCACCGTCACCAGCAGGTCCTCTCCGACCTCGTCGCGGAGGAAGGCGAGGTCGTCCGGGCCCTGCACCTTGTTGCCGGCGACCTTCAGGGTGACGCCGTAGTCCTGGGCGTACTCCTTGTACTGGCGATAGACGGAGACCCCCTTCCGGGTCGGCTCGGCCACCAGGAACGTGATGTCGAAGCGGGTGAACATGCCGGAGGCGAAGGAGTCCGAGCCCGCCGTCATGTCGACCACGACGTACTCGCCGGGGCCGTCCACCAGGTGGTTCAGGAACAGCTCCACCGCTCCGGTCTTGGAGTGGTAGCAGGCGACCCCCAGGTCGGCGTCCGTGAAGGGGCCGGTGACCATCAAACGGGCGGCGCCGCCGTCGAGTTCCACCGGGCGGGCGCAGGCCTCGTAGACCGGGTTGTCCTCGCAGACCCGCAGCAGCCGAGAGCCCTCGCCGGGCGGGGTCGTCTTGATCATCGTCTCGGCGGAGGCGATGCGCGGGTTGGCGCCGCGCAGATAGTTCTTGATCAGGGGGAGGTGCTCGCCCATCGCGGGCAGCTGAGCCGCCTCCGTCTCGTCGAGGCCCAGTGCGGCGCCCAGGTGCTGGTTGATGTCGGCGTCGACCGCGACGACCGGGGCGCCCTCGGCCGTCAGATGGCGGATGAACAGGGAGGACAGGGTGGTCTTGCCGCTGCCGCCCTTCCCGACGAAAGCAATTTTCATGTTCACCAAGCGTAGTGCGGTGATGACTGCAGGTGGCAGGCGGGCGTGAAGAAGACCACTCCATCGTGGGGTGGGCGCGCGGGGTGCGTAGGGTCGTACTCATGAGTACGACAGGCGCGTCCGCCGACCCGCTCGCCGCCCTGGCTTCCCTGCCCGGCGTGGCCGACTCCGTGGAGTCCGTGCGCAAGGCCGTCGACCGGGTCTACGGGCACCGGGTCATGCGGCGGCGCAGCAACGAGATCACCTCCGAGGCGGCGCTGCGCGGCGCCCGTGGCTCGGCGGCGCTGGCCGGCGCCGACTGGGCGCTGGAGGAGGTGCGCCGGCGCACCGACTTCAGCGGTGACGACGAGGCGCGCACCATGGGCGCGGCGCTGCGGCTGACCGCCGAGGCGGGGCAGCTGCTGTCCATCTGGCGCCAGTCGCCCCTGCGGGTGCTGGCCCGGCTGCATCTGGTGGCCGCCGCGGACAAGGCGGAGCAGGTCGGCCGCCCGCGCAAGGAGGGCGAGCCGGTCGACGAGCCGCTGCTCACGCTCGAGCTGCCCGGCGCTGCGGAGATGCACGGGCGGCTGGACGGGCTGGCCGAGGTGATCATCGCGGGCGGTTCCGCTCCGGCGCTGGTGACGGCCGCGATCGTGCACGGGGAGCTGCTCGCGCTGCGGCCCTTCGTCTCGCACAACGGCCTGGTCGCGCGCGCCGCGGAACGTATCGTGCTGGTCGGCAGCGGACTCGACCCAAAGTCGGTCTGCCCGGCCGAGGTGGGGTACGCGGAGCTGGGCCGTGAGGCGTATCTGTCCGCGCTGGAGGGCTATGTCTCCGGGACGCCCGAGGGTGTGGCCGCCTGGATCGCGCACTGCGGCCGGGCGGTCGAGCTCGGTGCGCGCGAGTCGACGGCTGTCTGCGAGGCGCTGCAGCGCGGCGCGGCCTGAATCGGCCCGACTGCGCCGGGCGTAGAGCCTCCCGGCACCGCGACCTGAGCGCCGAGTGCACGGGCCCTGGCACACCAATGCGGCGGTACGAGGACTCGTACCGCCGCTGGCATGTCCACCGGGTTACCAAGCGTCCTCGAATAATTGCCCATCAGGTCGGGGACTTTGCCCGTCACCTGATGCGGCTGGCCCGTAATCGACGGGTCGACGTCGCGTGGGTGCCCGGTTTCCATGCTCGGTCCGTGGGGCCAATTGCGTTCCGAAGGTGATCCTTTCGGATTCCCTTGGTCTCGCGGGCCGTTAATTCCTTTGTACTCCAGGACCGAAGCCAACGGAAGGGTTGGCTCTGCTTCTTTACTTTTAGGTTCAAAGAGGAGCTAAACGGACGCGGGCCGGCGCCGGCTGGCGTACCAGACCAGACCGGCGGTGGCCGCGGCGGCTCCGACGGCGACGGCCGCGATCAGGGCGGGCCTGGCCGGCACGGAGAGCGCGGGCAGGCGCTGCTTGAGCCGCACGGGCCGGTGGAAGTCGAGAATCGGCCACTCGCGGGCGACCGCCTCGCGCCGCAGCGCGCGGTCGGGGTTCACGGCGTGCGGGTGGCCCACCGCCTCCAGCATCGGCAGGTCGGTCGCCGAGTCGCTGTAGGCGTAGCAGCGGGCCAGGTCGTACCCCTCGGACTCGGCCAGCTCGCGGATCGCCTCGGCCTTCGTCGGGCCGTAGGCGTAGTACTCCACCTCGCCGGTGAAGCAGCCGTCGTCGCCCACGACCATGCGGGTGGCGACGACCCGGTCCGCGCCCAGCAGCTCGCCGATCGGCTCCACCACCTCGGCGCCCGAGGTGGACACGATCACCACGTCCCGGCCCGCGGCGTGGTGCTCCTCGATGAGGGTGGCGGCCTCGTCGTAGATGATCGGGTCGATCAGGTCGTGCAGTGTCTCGGCCACGATCTCCTTGACCTGCTGGACGTTCCAGCCACGGCACAACGCGGACAGGTACTTGCGCATCCGCTCCATCTGGTCGTGATCCGCGCCTCCCGCGAGGAAGACGAACTGGGCATAGGCGGTGCGCAGCACAGCCCTGCGGTTGATCAGGCCGCCTTGGTAGAAGGACTTGCTGAACGTGAGCGTGCTCGACTTCGCAATGACCGTCTTGTCCAGGTCAAAGAAGACGGCTGTGCGCGGCAAGGAGTGGTTTTCCACGCTCCTGAGCATAGGCGCACCTCATTCGGCGTAAGGTAGGGCGCGTGGGTTTGCCTGAGAGGGCTCTCGGGTACACCATGGAAGTCACGGATCGTTCGCGCGACCGTGTCTAACCCGGCCCGACTCCTCCCCCCCCGAGTCGGCCGTGGGGACGACCCCCGCTCTCCCCCCCGGCGGGGGTCGTCGCATGTCCGGGTGGGTTTTCTCGCTCTCATGATGGCCCTGATGGTGGCCGGGTGCCCGCTGCAGGCCCTGTGTTGGCATGTGCACGACCTGTTACTGTGGGTAATTTTCAGGCTGCGCTGCGGATCCGGTCCGGAACATGAGCCGCACTCACCTGTGCGGGTGAAGGCGATATTCACAACGGCGGACTTGTCCACAGTTTTCAACCAAGATCCCCTTCCATTTCCCGATCCCTGCACCGTGATTCCTGCGCGCCCCGCTCGCGGCGAGTTCTCTGCCCGTTCCGTTTGCCGGGGTCGCGTTTGGCCGGTTTCTGTCGGCCGTCCATAAGACGGCCCTTGCCGGTTCTTCACAGGTTTGGGAATCGCGGGGCCGCAGGGGCTGCGCGAGACACGCAGCGAAGGGGGACGAACATGACCGGAACCGTCACACACGATCCGCCGCCCGCCGCCGGAGGCGGCCGCCAGAGCGGACCGCTGATCGTCACCGAGGACGCACAGCTCCTCGACGATCTGCTGCGCCTGTGCGCGGCGGCCGGCGCCACACCGGAGGTCCACCACGGCGTCCCCGAACCGAGGGGCAGCTGGGAGGCCGCGCCCCTGGTGCTCGTCGGCGACGACGCCGCACGGCGCGTGCGCGGGGCCGCCCGCCGTCGCGGCGTGGTGCTGGTCGGCCGCGATCAGGACGACTCCGGGGTCTGGCGGCGCGCCGTGGAGATCGGCGCCGACCATGTGCTCATGCTGCCCGACGGCGAGCAGTGGCTGGTCGACCGCATCGCCGACGTGGCCGAGGGCGTCGGACGGCCCGCCCTGACCGTCGGGGTCATCGGCGGCCGGGGCGGGGCCGGCGCCTCCACCCTGGCCTGCGCGCTCGCCGTCACCTCCGCCCGGGAGGGGCTGCGCACCCTTCTCGTGGATGCGGATCCGTTGGGCGGCGGCCTCGACGTGGTCCTCGGCGGCGAGACGGCACAGGGGCTGCGCTGGCCCGCGTTCGCCGCCTCACGGGGCCGGGTCGGCGGTGCGGCGCTGGAGGCCTCGCTGCCGGAACTGCACTCGCTGCGGGTGCTCAGCTGGGACCGCGGGGACTGCGTGGCCGTCCCGCCGCAGGCCGTGCGTGCGGTGCTGGCGGCCGCGCGGCGCGGCGGTGGCACGGTCGTGGCCGACCTGCCGCGCCGCGTCGACGAGGCGGTGGCCGAGGTCCTGGCCCAGCTCGACATCGGGCTCCTGGTGGTCCCGGCCGAACTGCGCGCCGTCGCCGCGGCCAAACGGGTGTCCTCCGCCGTGCGCATGGTGCTGCGCGATCTGCGCGTGGCCGTGCGCGGGCCCTACGCACCCGGTCTCGACGACCACGAGGTGGCCCGTCTGCTCGACCTGCCGCTCGCGGGCGACGTGCCGGTCGAACCCGCCCTGCAGCGCGCCCACCAGCCGGCCCGGCCGCCCGCGGCCTCCGGGCGGGGACCGCTGGCCCACTTCTGCAAGGAGTTCTGGGAGCGGGCCCTGGTGGAGGCGAGGACGGCATGAGGACCACGATCACTACGACCACATCGCCTCCGGTCGGACCCGCTCGGCCCGACAGCCAGCGCGACGGCCAGCCCGATGGCCTGCCCGAGGGACTGCTGGACGAGGTGCGGCGCCGGCTGGCGGAGAGCGGGGCCGAGCCGACGCCAGCCCGGGTGGCGCAGGCCCTGCGCGAGCAGGGGCGGGTGCTCGGCGACGCGGAGGTCCTCCGGGCGGCCGAGCGACTGCGGTCCGAACTGGTCGGCAGCGGCCCGCTGGAGCCGCTGCTCGCCGACCCGGCGGTGACCGACGTCCTGGTGTCGGCCCCTGACCGGGTCTGGGTGGACCGAGGCCGCGGTCTGGAACTGACCGGCATCCGCTTCCCGGACGCGCCGGCCGTGCGCCGACTCGCCCAGCGGCTCGCCGCCGTCGCCGGCCGCCGCCTGGACGACGCCCGCCCCTGGGTGGACGCCAGGCTCCCCGACGGGACCCGGCTGCACGCGGTACTGCCGCCCGTGGCCGTCGGCAGCGCCTGCCTGTCCCTGCGTGTCGTGCGGCCCCGCGCCTTCACCCTCGACGAGCTGACGGCGGCGGGCACCGTGCCACCGGGCGGTGACCGGGTGCTGCGGGCACTGATGGACGCCCGCCTGTCCTTCCTGGTCAGCGGTGGCACAGGCAGCGGCAAGACGACCCTGCTCAGCGCGCTGCTGGGGCTGGTCGGGCCGGACGAGCGCATCGTCCTGGCCGAGGACTCGGCGGAGCTCCGGCCCGACCACCCGCACGTGGTGCGCCTGGAGACCCGGCCCGCGAACCAGGAGGGCGCCGGGCTGGTGACTCTGGAGGACCTCGTGCGCCAGGCGCTGCGGATGCGCCCGGACCGGCTGGTCGTCGGCGAGGTGCGCGGCTCGGAGGTCGTCCACCTGCTGGCCGCCCTGAACACGGGCCATGAAGGCGGTATGTGCACTGTTCACGCCAATGCGGCCGCCGATGTACCGGCCCGCCTGGAGGCGCTGGGCACGGCCGCCGGGCTCGACCGCCTCGCGCTGCACAGCCAGCTGGCCGCCGCCGTGTCAGTGGTGCTGCACCTTGTCAGGGACCGGGCCGGGCGGCGGCGCATCGCCGAGGTGCACGTGCTGGAGCGCGACCCGTCCGGCCTGGTGCGGACGGTACCGGCGCTGCGCTGGGGAGCCGGAGGCTTCGTCCAGGAGCCCGGGTGGGAGCGGCTCCGGCGGCTGCTGCGGGACCGGAGCGGGGGTGGCCGGTGAACGCGGTCACCGAGGTCTCGACGGGGCTCGCCGTGGCCTGTCTGATGAGCGCGGCCTGGCTGGCTGGCGGCAGGCAGGCCGGTGCCCGGCGGGCGCGGCTGCTGCTGGCCGGCGGGGGAGCGGTGGGCGGCGGACCGCCAGGCAGGCCCGTGGTGCTCCGGGAGTGGGGGCGAGTCAAGGGGCGGCTGCACGGCGAGTGGTGGGCGCTCGTCGCCGGGGTGGTCCTCGCCGTGCTGGGTGCCTCGGTGCTGCCGCTGGTGGCCGGGGCGGCCGGGGTGCCGGTGCTGCGCCGCCTGCGGCTGGCGGCCCTGCGGCGCCGGGAGCGCGACCGGCGCGGGGACGCGGTGATCGCGTTGTGCGGGTCGCTCGCCGGGGAGGTGCGCGCCGGGCGGCAACCGGGAGAGGCGCTGCTGCCGGCCGCGCGGGACTCCGGCGGGCTGGGCGACGCCCAGGCGACGGTGCTGGCGGCGGCACGGTTCGGCGGTGACGTCCCCGGGGCACTCGCCGCGGCGGCGCGGCAGCCAGGGGCGGAAGGACTGCGCGGACTCGCCGCGTGCTGGCGGGTCGCCGTGGACCAGGGCGCCGGGCTCGCGGACGGACTCGACCGCCTGGAGGCGGCCCTGCGCGCGGAGCGGGACCAGCGCAATGACCTGCGCGCCCAGCTGGCCGGGGCCCGTGCCACGGCGGTGCTGCTGGCAGGCCTCCCGGTGCTCGGTCTCGCCCTCGGTGCCGCCCTCGGCGCCGACCCGCTGCACGTCCTGCTGCACACCCCGGCGGGCCTCGGCTGCCTGGCGGCCGGCGCGGTGCTGGAGGGCCTGGGGCTCTTGTGGGTTCGGCACATCATGCGCGGGGCTCAGGAGCGGGCGGCATGAGCGGCGACGTTGTCCACAGGCTGGGGATGATCCTGGGCGTCGCGGCGCTGCTCGGCTGGGCGGCCCGGTGGCTGTGGCTGGTCCGGCGGGAGCGGGGCGCGCGCCGGCGGCTGGCGGAGTTGGTGGTCGGCGAGCGGGCGGCGGCCGTTCGGCGCCGCAGGACGTGGCGAGCCGCCGGGCGCTGGCTGCCGCTGGCGGGCGTGGTGTGCGCGGGCTGGGTGCTGGTGGGCGGCCTCGCCGGGGTCGCGGTGGGACTGGCCTGCGCGGCCGGGCTGTGGCGCTGGCGGCTGCGGCAGGAAGCGGCAGGCACGCGGCAGCGGGCCCGGGAGGCTGCCAGGGCGGAACGTCAGCTACCGCTGGCCGCCGACCTGCTGGCCGCCTGCATCGCGGCGGGCGCAGGTCCCGTGACCGCCGCACAGGCCGTGGGAGAGACCTTGTCGGGACCGGTCGGTGACGCGCTGGCGCGGGGCGCGGCCGAGGTCCGGCTCGGCGGCGAACCGGCCGCGGCATGGCAGCGCCTGGCCACGCTGCCGGGTGCCCGGTCCCTGGCCCGGCTGCTGGAACGGGCGGACGTCTCCGGACTCCCGCTGGCCGCTCCCGTCGCCCGCCTCGCCGCCGAGACCCGCGCCGAGTGGGCGCGTGCGGCGACGGCACGGGCCCGCAGGGCGGCCGTCGTGGTCAGCGCACCGGTCGGGCTCTGCTTCCTGCCCGCGTTCGTCGCGGTGGGCGTCCTGCCCGTGGTGATCGGGCTGGCGGGCGGGGTGCTGGGAGGGGGTGGTCGGTGACGGCTCCCGGCGGGGGCGACGAGACACGCGGGTGATCGACAGGCCGGCAAACAGCCGGCAGGCAATCAGCGAACAACAGGACCTTTCTTCACGGGGGTTGAGATGAATCGGATGAATCGGGCGGTACGGGCACGGCTGCGGGCACTCACGGGCTGGGTGCGTACGGGGCGGAAGGACGCCGGGATGGTGACGTCCGAGTACGCCATGGGCATCGTGGCGGCGGTGGCGTTCGCCGTGGTGCTCTACAAGGTGGTCACCAGCGGGCCGGTCAGCACGGCACTGCGGAACATCGTGCAGCAGGCCCTCGATGGCCGGATGTGACACCGGACGTGACAAGCGCGACCGGGGATTCGTGACGGCGGAGTCGGCCCTGGTGCTGCCCGTGCTGGTGCTGTTCGCCACGGCGCTGGTGTGGGGGCTGCTGGTGGTGGCGGCGCAGATCCAGTGCGTGGACGCCGCTCGGGCCGGCGCCCGTGCGGCCGCCCGGCAGGATCCGCCGGACGCGGTCGTCGAACTCGCCCGCGAGGCGGCGCCGCCCGGGGCGCAGGTCACGGTGAGCCGGGGCGCGGAGGAGGTACGGGTGGTCGTCGTGGCCAGGCCACGGCTGCTGCGGGGGCTCCCGTTCGACGTACGGGAGGAGGCCGTGGCGGCCGTGGAGGAGACCGTGGGGGCGGGGACGTGAGGTGCGGTGAGAGGGAAACCGTGAGGGAAGCGGTCCCGGGCGGAGTGAGGTGCCGTTCATCCGGAGACGGCCGGGGAGGGAGGTGCCGCTTGTCCGGAGACGGCCGGGGCGGGACTGCTGGACGCGGTGCCACTCGAGTTCGCCGGGGCGGGACGGCCGGACGCGGTGGCACCCGAGCCCGCCGGATCGGGGCGGACCGGGGGTCGGCGACCGTGTGGAGCGTCGGGGCGATCGCGGTGCTGTGCGTCGTGTTCGGTCTCGTGCTCGCCCTGGGGCACGCGGTGGTGGTCCGGCATCGTGCGGCCGGGGGCGCGGATCTCGCCGCGCTCGCGGCGGCGGACCACTGGGCCGAGGGCGGCGCGGCGGCCTGCGCCCGCGCCGGCCGGGTGGCCAGGGCGCAGGGCACGCGGCTTGTGCGGTGCACGGTCGAGGGTGAGATTTCGGACGTGTCGGTGGCCGCGGGCCGGGCCCCCTTCGCCGCGGAGGTCAGGGCGAGGGCGGGACCTGCGACGACGCCCGCGCATCCCGGGGGCGCCGCCGGTCCCGGCCCTGCACCCCCTCCGCTCCTCCCGGAGGCGGCGGCCCACCCTCGGCTTCCAGAGGCGTTGCCTCCACCCCACCCGGGTTCGGCGCACCCTCGGCTTCCCTGTGCGCTGCCTCCCGAGATCCCGGAGTCGGCGCTGCATCCCCCGCTCCCGGAGTCGGCGCACCCTCCTCGGCCTCCCCGGCTTCCTCGCCCTCCTTCTCCTCCGGGGCCCCCTCCAGCAGCACCGTGAGGAGGCGCACCGCGCCCCGTTTGTGCAGCGGATCGTTGCCGTTGCCGCACTTGGGGGACTGGATGCAGGAGGGGCAGCCGGCCTCGCACTCGCAGGAGGCGATGGCCTGGCGGGTGGCGGCGAGCCAGGCGCGGGCGGTGTGGAACGCGCGTTCCGCGAAGCCCGCGCCCCCCGGATGCCCGTCGTAGACGAAGACGGTGGGCAGCAGGGTGTCGGGGTGCAGCGGGACGGAGACGCCGCCGATGTCCCAGCGGTCGCAGGTCGCGAAGAGGGGCAGCATGCCGATCGAGGCGTGCTCGGCGGCGTGCAGGGCGCCGCCGAGGATCTCCGGGTTGATCCGGGCCCGGTCCAGCTGGTCCTCGGTGACCGTCCACCACACCGCGCGGGTGCGCAGCGTACGAGGAGGGAGGTCGAGTTTCGTCTCGCCCAGCACTTCACCGGTCATGACCCGGCGGCGCAGGAAGGAGACCACCTGGTTGGTGACCTCGACGGAGCCGAAGCACAGGCGGCCCTCGCCCCAGGGGATCTCGGTGTCCGTCTCCAGCACGGAGACCGACGTGGTGTCGCGGGCGACCGTGGTGTACGGCGGGTCGGCCTGTTCGACGAGGGCGACGGAGTCCTCCAGGTCCAGGGAGCGCACGAGGTAGGTGCGGCCCTGGTGCAGGTGGACGGCGCCCTCGTGGACGGTCGTGTGGGCGGCGCCCGCGTCGACCGTGCCGAGCAGCCGTCCGGTGCCGGCCTCGACGACCTGGACGGGCCGGCCGCCCTCGCCGCGGATGCCGGTGAGATCGGCGGCCCGCTCCCTGCGGGTCCAGTGCCAGGCCTTCGTCCGGCGGCGCAGCAGCTTCGCCGCCTCCAGCTGGGGCAGCAGCTCCGCGCTGGTGGGGCCGAAGAGTTCGAGATCGTCGTCCGTCAGCGGCAGTTCCTCGGCCGCCGCGCACAGGTGCGGGGCGAGCACATAGGGGTTGTCGGGGTCGAGGACCGTGGACTCGACGGGCTGGTCGAACAGGGCCTCCGGGTGGTGCACCAGGAAGGTGTCCAGGGGGTCGTCGCGGGCGACCAGCACGGCGAGGGCGCCCTGCCCGGACCGTCCGGCGCGCCCCGCCTGCTGCCACAGCGAGGCCCGGGTGCCGGGGTAGCCGGCGATGACCACGGCGTCCAGGCCGGCGATGTCGACGCCGAGCTCCAGGGCGTTGGTGGCGGCGAGGCCGAGGAGTTCGCCGGAGTGCAGGGCGCGTTCCAGGGCGCGGCGCTCCTCGGGGAGGTAGCCGCCCCGGTAGGCGGCGACCCGCCCGGCCAGTGAGCGGTCCACCTCGGCCAGGCGCTCCTGGGCGATCACCGAGATCAGCTCGGCACCGCGCCGGGAGCGGACGAAGGTGACCGAGCGGACGCCCTGCACGGTGAGGTCGGTCAGCAGGTCGGCGGCCTCGGCGGTGGCTGTGCGGCGGACGGGGGCGCCCTTCTCGCCGTGCAGCTCGGTCAGCGGCGGCTCCCAGAGCGCGAACATCAGTTCACCGCGCGGTGAGGCGTCGTCGGACACCTCCACCACCGGCAGCCCGGTGAGCCGGCGGGCGGCCACCGCGGGCTCGGCGGCGGTCGCGGAGGCCAGCAGGAACACGGGAGAGGAGCCGTAACGAGCACACAGGCGGCGCAGCCGGCGCAGCACCTGGGCGACGTGCGAGCCGAACACGCCCCGGTAGGTGTGGCACTCGTCGATGACCACGTACTTGAGGGCCTTGAGGAAGGAGGACCAGCGGGGGTGGGAGGGCAGCACGCCCCGGTGCAGCATGTCCGGGTTGGTCAGCACGTAGTTGGCGTACTGGCGGATCCACTCGCGTTCCTCGAACGGCGTGTCGCCGTCGTAGACGGCCGCGCGCACCGAATGGCCCAGTGGTTGTGAAAGTTCTTTCACCGACCGGCACTGGTCGGCCGCGAGGGCCTTGGTGGGGGCCAGATAGAGGGCGGTGGCGCCCCGGCCGTTGGGGGCCTCGGCGCCGTCCAGGAGGGTGGACAGGACGGGCACCAGATAGGCCAGGGACTTGCCGGAGGCGGTGCCGGTGGCGACCACGACCGACTCCCCGTCCAGGGCGTGCTCGGCGGCCCGTGCCTGGTGGGCCCAGGGATGGCCGATGCCCGCCGCCTGCACGGCGGCGATCACCTCGGATCGGATCCGGTCCGGCCAGACGGCATGCCGGCCCTCGCGCGGGGGCAAGTGCTCCGTATGAGTGATGCGCGAAGCCCGGCTCGGTCCGGACGCGAGCCGGTCGAGCACCGCACCCGGCTCGGGCCGGGGCGTGGTGCCGGCAGGGGGTCGATCGGATCGGTGATTCTTGGCCATCGGCACCGAGTGTGTCACCGGCGTGACGGACAATGGAGCCAAGGCGTCGTGTACGCCTGCCGTTAAGTGATTGAATGCCATCGCGGCTGGCGAACCGTCCCGGAGGGCGAGCCGAGATGCCCCGAGGGCGACCGCTCGATAGCAAGGTGCTGGAGGATCCGTGGACCTGTCCCTGTCGACCGAGACCATCGGCGATCGCACGATCGTCAGGGTCGGTGGCGAAATCGACGTATATACCGCGCCCAAGCTGCGCGAGCAGCTGGTCGAGCTGGTGAACGACGGCAATTTCCACCTTGTCGTCGACATGGAAGGCGTGGACTTCCTCGACTCCACCGGTCTCGGCGTGCTGGTCGGCGGCCTGAAGCGGGTGCGTGCCCACGAGGGCTCCCTGCGACTGGTGTGCAACCAGGAGCGCATTCTCAAGATCTTCCGCATCACCGGCCTCACCAAGGTGTTCCCGATCCACACCTCGGTCGAGGAAGCGGTTGCGGCCACCGACTGACCATCCCGCCCGGGCCGGCGCGCCCGGGCGGGAGAAGCCAAGCAGGCGGGGACCGGGCGTGAAGGCGGCCCGGTCTCCCCGCAGCACGCCCGAAGTTGCGAGGGGGATGCATGGCCACCGTTGAACTCCGCTTCAGCGCGCAGCCCGAGCATGTCAGGACCGCCCGGCTGGTGGCGGCGGCAGTGGCGCGCAGGGCCGGAGTGGACGAGGCCGTCCTCGACGAGGTCAGGCTCGCCGTCGGAGAGGCGTGCTCACGGGCCGTCGGACTGCACCAGGCCGGCGGAATCTCGGCACCCGTGAAGGTGCTGCTGATCGAGGAGGAGAAGCAGTTCTCCATCGAGGTCGGCGACGAGGCGCCCCACGCGGTCCCCGGAGGGTCGGGCTCCGCGGGCGGCTCCGGCGGCGGTGACGCGGAGGTCGAGGAGGACCAGATGGGCCTCGCGGTCATCAGCGGCCTCGTCGACGACGTGGAGGTGAGCGCCGGGGAGCACGGCGGTTCGATCCGCATGCGGTGGCCCACCACGCCGCCGCCCACGGTGATCGACTGACCGGGCATTCCCCCGGCCGGCCGTCACCCCGCCCGGTTCACCCGAACAGCCAGCTCTTCCCGAAGGGCCCCACTCGTGGGGCCCTTCGGCATGTGCGGGTGTCATCTCCCGTGCTTACAGTGGTCTCGGTGCGATTGATCGCGTGAATTCATTCACGATCAATCAATCGATAGTGATGAGATCAAGTAAATGCCTTCGGGGCATTACCAGGCGGGCCATTTACATTTCCTGCGCTCTGTTTTGATCAGGTTCCGGTACCTACAATCCCGTCCACATCTTGAGCTCAGCCCAAGCGTCAAGGAGGACGAATGGCGGGGCTTTCCATCTCACCTCAGTCGGGCCACACCACATCCCTCGCAGCCGCCGTGCTGACCGACGACAACCGCGTTCTCGTGGTGGTCATCGGCGTAGTGGCACTGGCGGCACTGGTGGTCGCGGGCGTCCTGGTGCGCCAGGTACTCGCGGCCGGCGAGGGCACCGACAGCATGAAGAAGATCGCCGCGGCGGTCCAGGAGGGCGCCAATGCCTATCTGGCCCGCCAGCTGCGGACGCTCGGCGTATTCGCCGTGATCGTTTTCTTCCTGCTCATGCTGCTGCCCGCGGACGACTGGAATCAGCGTGCCGGGCGGTCGGTGTTCTTCTTGATCGGAGCGGCGTTCTCGGCGGCCACCGGCTATATCGGCATGTGGCTCGCCGTACGGAGCAATGTGCGTGTCGCCGCGGCGGCTCGTGAGGCGACCCCGGCACCGGGCGAGCCGGAAAAGGATCTCACCGACGTATCCCACAGAGCGATGAAGATCGCTTTCCGTACCGGCGGCGTCGTCGGCATGTTCACCGTCGGTCTCGGCCTGCTGGGCGCCGCCTGCGTGGTGCTGGTGTACGCGGCGGACGCGCCGAAGGTGCTGGAGGGATTCGGTCTCGGGGCCGCGCTGATCGCGATGTTCATGCGTGTCGGCGGCGGCATCTTCACCAAGGCCGCCGACGTCGGCGCCGACCTGGTCGGCAAGGTCGAGCAGGGCATTCCGGAGGACGACCCGCGCAATGCCGCGACCATCGCCGACAACGTGGGCGACAACGTCGGCGACTGCGCGGGCATGGCGGCCGACCTGTTCGAGTCGTACGCCGTGACGCTGGTGGCCGCGCTGATCCTCGGCTCGGCGGCGTTCGGCGACGCCGGACTGGCCTTCCCGCTGCTCGTCCCGGCGATCGGCGTGCTCACCGCGATGATCGGCATCTTCGCGGTGGCCCCGCGGCGCGCCGACCGCAGCGGCATGACCGCGATCAACCGCGGCTTCTTCATCTCCGCGGTGATCTCCCTGGTCCTGGTCGCCATCGCGGTGTTCAGCTATCTGCCGTCCTCGTACGCCGACCTCGACGGCGCCACCGACACGGCGATCCAGGCCAAGGACGGCGACCCGCGCATCCTCGCGCTGGTCGCGGTGGCCATCGGCATCGTGCTCGCCGCGCTGATCCAGCAGCTCACCGGCTACTTCACCGAGACCAGCCGGCGCCCGGTCAGGGACATCGGCAAGACCTCGCTCACCGGACCCGCCACCGTCATCCTCGGCGGCATCTCGGTCGGCCTGGAATCGGCCGTCTACACCGCCCTGTTGATCGGCCTCGGCGTGTACGGGGCGTTCCTGCTCGGCGGTACGTCGATCATGCTGGCGCTGTTCGCGGTGGCGCTGGCCGGCACCGGCCTGCTCACCACGGTCGGTGTGATCGTCGCCATGGACACCTTCGGGCCGGTCTCCGACAACGCCCAGGGCATCGCCGAGATGTCCGGCGACGTCGAGGGCGCGGGCGCCCAGGTGCTCACCAACCTGGACGCGGTCGGCAACACCACCAAGGCCATCACCAAGGGCATCGCCATCGCCACGGCCGTGCTCGCGGCGTCGGCGCTCTTCGGCTCGTACCGGGACGCCATCACCACCGGCGCGCGGGACGTGGGGGAGAAGCTCAGCGGTGAGGGCGCGCCCATGACCCTGATGATGGACATCTCGCAGCCCAACAACCTCGTCGGTCTCATCGCGGGCGCGGCGGTCGTCTTCCTCTTCTCGGGGCTGGCGATCAACGCGGTCTCGCGGTCGGCCGGTTCGGTGGTCTTCGAGGTGCGGCGGCAGTTCCGCGAGAAGCCCGGGATCATGGACTACAGCGAGAAGCCGGAGTACGGTAAGGTCGTCGACATCTGCACCAAGGACGCCCTGCGGGAGCTCGCGACGCCCGGTCTGCTCGCCGTGATGGCGCCCATCTTCATCGGGTTCACCCTCGGCGTCGGCGCGCTCGGCGCGTTCCTGGCGGGCGCGATCAGCGCGGGCACGCTGATGGCGGTGTTCCTCGCCAACTCCGGTGGCGCCTGGGACAACGCCAAGAAGCTCGTCGAGGACGGGCATCACGGCGGCAAGGGCAGCGAGGCCCATGCGGCGACCGTCATCGGCGACACCGTCGGCGACCCCTTCAAGGACACCGCCGGTCCGGCGATCAACCCCCTGCTGAAGGTGATGAACCTGGTGGCGCTGCTCATCGCGCCCGCGGTCATCAACTTCTCCTACGGCGACGACAAGAGCGTCGGCATGCGGGTGCTGATCGCGGTCCTGGCGATCATCGTGATCATCGGCGCGGTCTACATGTCCAAGCGGCGCGGTATCGCCGTGGGTGACGAAGGCAACCCCGAGACGGATCCCAAGTCGGCCGATCCCGCGGTGGTTTCGTAGGCAACTGCCGGGAATCGCGGTGAGAGGAGCCCCAGCCGCAGCTCAAGGTGCGGGCGGGCGGCGCGTCTTGACGCGTCGCCCGCCCGTGCTGTGCGCGGAGCGCCCGTCGCCGTGAGCCTTCTCTCGCTTGGTGCAAATGGTTATAAACGTGTCTTAAGGGATGCTTGGCCGGTAGGTGTCGCCCATGTGGCGTGTATGTTCCGGGGCCGAGAGCCATGGAAGGGACCAAACCGGTGAACAAGAAGCTCGCGGCCGCACTGTCCGGCGGTGCGGTACTGGTACTGGCGCTGACGGGATGCGGCGGCGACGACTCCAACGAGGAGCTGGACTCCTGGGCCAGGCAGGTCTGTGACGCGGTAAAGCCGCAGGCGAAGAAGATCGAGTCCGCCAACGCCGCCATCCAGAAGGAGACCTCGGACAACAGCACGCCGGAGGAGGTCCAGAAGACCGACTCCAAGGCCTTCCAGGACATGTCCGACGCGTACAAGGCGATCGGCGCCGCCGTCGAGAAGGCCGGGCCGCCGAACGTCGACGACGGCGAGAAGAAGCAGCAGGACGCGGTCAAGGAGCTCAACAGCATCTCCGCGGCCTACGCCTCCCTGCGCAAGCAGGTCGACGGCCTGGACACCGACGACCAGGCGAAGTTCGCCGACGGTCTGAAGGACATCGCCACCGAGCTGGACAAACTCAGCAAGAGCGGCAACGACGCCCTGCGGAACCTGGAGGAGGGCGAGGTCGGCGAGGCGATGTCCCGTCAGCCGAGCTGCCAGGCGGCGACGGCCTCGGCGGGCACCTCCGGCGACTGACGAGCGAGCGGACGACCCGGCAGACGACCGAGGGACAACCGAGGGACGACCGAGGAGCAACCGAGGGACGACCGAGGAGCAACCGAGGAACAACAGCCCCGCACCGTCCGGGTGACGGCGCGGGGCAGGCCGTGCGCGGGACGACGGGGCGCGCGCCGTGCGCGGACGGTGGGGCGCGGACGCCGGGGCGGGCGGCCACAATGGGGTGCGTGAGTGAAGCCGGTCTTCCGCCCCTGCCCTCGTCCGATCGACCCGACGTCGCCGCGCGACTGAGAGAGGCGCTGCTCGCTGCCTCCTTCACCGCCGACGGACTGCTCGACCTGCTCGGCGCCCCCGCGTACGCGGCGCTGGCCCGCAGCGAGATCGTCCCGGCGCTGCGCGCGACCCGCGGGGACACCCCGCTGGAGGCGCTGGTCCGGCTCTTCCTGCTGCAGCAGCCCGTGCCGCGGGCCCGCCTGGCGGATGTGCTGCCGGTCGAGCTCTGCCTGGAGAACGGCTGGCTGACCAGCGTCGGCGCGGACGAGCTCGCCGCGACCGTGGACGTACGGCCCTACGGCGGGCCGGACGGTGAGGACTGGTTCATCGTGTCCGACCTCGGCTGCGCGGTCGGCGGCGCCGGAGGGATCGGCAGCCGGGAGGAAGGGGTCGTCCTCGGCGTCGGCGGCGCCTCCACCACGCTGGCCGGCATCACGGTGCGCACACCGGTCGCCTCCGCGCTCGACCTCGGCACCGGCTCAGGCATCCAGGCGCTGCACGCCGCCCGGCACGCCACGCGCGTCACCGCCACCGACGTCAACCCGCGGGCCCTGCGCATCACCGCGCTGACCCTCGCCCTGTCCGGCGCCCCGGCGGCCGATCTGCGTGAGGGGTCGCTGTTCACCCCGGTGCGGCACGACGAGACCTTCGACCTGATCGTGTCCAACCCGCCCTTCGTGATCTCGCCGGGCGCACGCCTCACCTACCGCGACGGCGGGATGAGGGGGGACGACCTGTGCCGCACCCTCGTCTCGGAGGCGGGGGGCCGCCTGAACGAGGGCGGCTTCGCCCAGTTCCTCGCCAACTGGGAGCACGTGGCGGGAGAGGACTGGCAGGACCGGCTCAGGTCCTGGGTGCCGCGCGGCTGCGACGCCTGGATCGTGCAGCGCGAGGAGCAGGACGTCACCCAGTACGCGGAGCTGTGGCTGCGGGACGCGGGCGACCACCGCGGGGACCTGGCCGAGTACCAGGCGCGCTACGACGCGTGGCTGGACGAGTTCGAGGCGCGCAAGGTCAAGACGGTCGGCTTCGGCTGGATCACGCTGCGCAAGACCGGCTCCTCGGTGCCGTCGGTCACCGTGGAGGACTGGCCGCACCCCGTCGAGCAGCCGCTCGGCGAGACGATCCGCGCGCACTTCGACCGGCTCGACTATCTGGGCGCCCACGACGACGCTGCCCTGCTGGAGGCGAGCTTCCGGCTGGCCGACGAGGTCGTGCAGGAGCAGGTCGGGCTGCCCGGCGCCGAGGACCCGGAGCATGTCGTGCTGCGCCAGAACCGCGGGATGCGCCGGGCCACCAAGGTCGACACGGTCGGTGCGGGCTTCGCGGGCGTGTGCGACGGCTCCATGAGCGCCGGCCGCATCCTCGACGCCATCGCCCAGCTCCTCGGCGAGGACCCCATCGTCCTCCGCGACCGCACACCGGCCCAGATCCGCCTCCTGATCGAACAGGGCTTCATCGAGCCGGTGAGCTGACCCGGCGGGCGGGTCACCGGGCGGCCGGCCCGACCACCCCGCCAGGAGGCCACCGGACGCTTCCTTCGGTCACTTCGGCGGCCGAAACGTGCCCCTGGCGAAAACTTTCGCGCCGTTCTCGATCTCGTACCGGGCTTCCTTCTGCCCGCCCCGGTCTCCTGCTCCTCCGAGTGTGGTTCCCGTGTGTTCACCCGGGGTTCGGCCGGGGGCTGCCCGGGGGTGGCAGGGTGCGGGGCGGTCTGTGGTGGGCGGGCGTGGGAGGAGGGGCTCGGGCGGTCATGGAGAGTGGTCCGGCGATCTTCGCGGGGGCGGTGTTCTGCCTGTTCGGGGTGGGGTTGCTGGTGTGGACTGTGAGCCGTGCACGGCAGCGGCGTCCGGTCGCGCACGGTGTGAGTCCCGTCGCATCCGTCGCCTGCGCCGGCCTTGCCGCGGTGAGCTCTCTGGCCCTCGGGGTGTGGTGTCTCGGCCGCCTGTGAACGGCCCCGCGAGGGGCACGGGACCGGCGTTGCGGCCGGTAACCGAAATGTTGCGCTCCGCGTTGTGGGGCGTAGGCTCCGGACACTCCGGGCGGCAGGAACGGCGGTAGTCGGGTTACCGTTCGAGTGGCCGTTGCGGGCTTTTCCCGTTTGACACGGGGGCGGGATGTACCGTCACACTCCGCAGCGTCACCATGTCCAGGCCCCGGGAGGACCCCCTGGGGAGGCCTCAGCGTCGATCCGGAGAGAAGAGCGAAGTTGTCCCCGACCAGCGAGACCGCGAAGGGCGGCCGCCGACTCGTCATCGTCGAGTCGCCTGCCAAGGCGAAGACGATCAAGGGCTATCTCGGCCCTGGCTACACCGTCGAGGCGAGCGTCGGACACATTCGCGACCTTCCCAACGGCGCCGCTGAGGTGCCCGAGAAGTACACCGGCGAGGTCCGCCGGCTCGGTGTGGACGTCGAACACGACTTCCAGCCGATCTATGTGGTCAACGCCGACAAGAAGGCCCAGGTCAAGAAGCTCAAAGACCTGCTGAAGGAGTCGGACGAACTCTTCCTCGCCACCGATGAGGACCGCGAGGGAGAGGCCATCGCCTGGCACCTCCAGGAGGTCCTCAAGCCGAAGATCCCGGTCAAGCGGATGGTGTTCCACGAGATCACCAAGGACGCGATCCAGGAGGCCGTGGCCAACCCGCGCCAGCTCAACCAGAAGCTGGTCGACGCCCAGGAGACCCGCCGCATCCTCGACCGTCTCTACGGCTACGAGGTCTCGCCGGTCCTGTGGAAGAAGGTCATGCCCCGCCTGTCCGCGGGCCGGGTCCAGTCCGTCGCCACCCGGCTCGTGGTGGAGCGGGAGCGGGAGCGCATGGCGTTCCGCAGCGCCGGGTACTGGGACCTGACCGGCACCTTCGCGACCGGTCGGCCCGGTGACGCGAGCGACCCGTCGTCGCTGGTCGCCCGCCTGCAGTCGGTCGACGGCCGGCGCATCGCCCAGGGCCGCGACTTCGACTCGCTGGGGCGGCTGAAGAGCGAGAACATCCTCCACCTCGACGAGGCGAACGCCCGCGCGCTCGCCGCCGCCCTGGAGAACACGCAGTTCTCGGTGCGGTCGGTGGAGTCCAAGCCGTACCGCCGCTCGCCGTACGCGCCGTTCCGTACGACGACGCTGCAGCAGGAGGCGAGCCGCAAGCTCGGCTTCGGCGCGAAGGCCACCATGCAGATCGCGCAGAAGCTGTACGAGAACGGCTACATCACTTACATGCGTACGGACTCGACGACCCTGAGCGACACGGCGGTCGCCGCCGCCCGTGCCCAGGTCACGCAGCTGTACGGAGCCGACTACCTGCCGCCGCAGCCGCGCACCTACGCGGCCAAGGTGAAGAACGCGCAGGAGGCGCACGAGGCGATCCGCCCCTCGGGGGACCGTTTCCGTACGCCCGCCGAGACCGGCCTCACCGGTGACCAGTTCAAGCTGTACGAGCTGATCTGGAAGCGGACCGTCGCTTCCCAGATGAAGGACGCGACCGGCAACTCCGTCACCGTGAAGATCGGCGGCACCGCCGCCGACGGACGGGACGTCGAGTTCACCGCGTCCGGCAAGACGATCACCTTCCACGGCTTCCTCAAGGCTTATGTGGAGGGGGCCGACGACCCGAACGCCGAGCTCGACGACCGCGAGCGCCGGCTGCCGCAGGTCGCCGAGGGCGACGCGCTGACCGCCGAGGAGATCACCGCCGACGGGCACGCCACCAAGCCCCCGGCCCGCTACACCGAGGCCTCGCTGGTCAAGGAGCTGGAGGAGCGGGAGATCGGCCGCCCGTCGACGTACGCGTCGATCATCGGCACGATCCTGGACCGCGGCTATGTGTTCAAGAAGGGCACGGCCCTGGTGCCGTCCTGGCTGTCCTTCGCCGTGGTCAACCTGCTGGAGAAGCACTTCGGCCGGCTCGTCGACTACGACTTCACCGCCAAGATGGAGGACGACCTCGACCGCATCGCCCGCGGTGAGGCGCAGGCCGTGCCGTGGCTGAGGCGGTTCTACTTCGGCGAGGGCCGGGACAACGGCGGCGCCGCCGAGGCCGGCAACGGTGACGGCGACCACCTGGGCGGCCTGAAGGAGCTGGTGACCGACCTGGGCGCCATCGACGCCCGCGAGGTGTCGTCGTTCCCGGTGGGCAACGGCATCGTGGTGCGGGTCGGCCGCTACGGCCCGTACATCGAGCGCGGCGAGAAGGACAGCGAGCAGCACCAGCGGGCGGACATCCCGGCCGACCTGCCGCCGGACGAGCTGACGGTCGAGCTGGCCGAGGAGCTGCTGGCCAAGCCGAGCGGCGAGCGGGAGCTGGGCACCGACCCGGCCACCGGGCACACGATCGTCGCCAAGGACGGCCGCTACGGCCCGTACGTCACCGAGATCCTCCCCGAGGGCACCCCGAAGACCGGCAAGAACGCGGTCAAGCCGCGCACGGCCTCGCTCTTCAAGTCGATGTCCCTGGACACGGTGACGCTCGAGGACGCCCTGAAGCTGATGTCGCTGCCGCGGGTGATCGGCGTCGACACCGACGGCCAGGAGATCACCGCGCAGAACGGCCGCTACGGCCCGTATCTGAAGAAGGGCACGGACTCGCGGTCGCTGCAGTCCGAGGAGCAGATCTTCACGATCACGCTGGAGGAGGCGCAGGCGATCTACGCCCAGCCCAAGCAGCGTGGCCGGGCGGCCGCCAAGCCGCCGCTGAAGGAGCTGGGCGAGGACCCGGTGAGCGGCAAGCCGGTCGTGGTGAAGGACGGGCGCTTCGGCCCGTACGTCACCGACGGGGAGACCAACGCGACGCTGCGCTCGGGCGACAGCGTGGAGACGATCACCCCGGAGCGGGGCTTCGAGCTGCTCGCGGAGAAGCGGGCCAAGGGACCCGCCAAGAAGACGGCCAAGAAGACCGCGAAGAAGACGACCGCCAAGAAGACCGCGGCCAAGAAGACCGCGGCCAAGAAGACCGCGGCCAAGAAGACCGCGGCCAAGAAGGCCCCGGCGAAGAAGACGGCCGCGAAGAAGACCACGGCGAAGAAGACCTCGGCCGCGAAGAAGACGGCCAGTGCCTCGGTCGCGGCCAAGGAGACGGCCGCGGATACGGTGGGCGGCGCGGAGGGCTGAGGCTCTCGAGGTGGGCTGAGGCCCTTTCAGGAGCGCGGCCGGAAACCGCTGCTCCGTCCCCGTGGTGCGGCGCCCGGCAGGAACCCACTGCTCCGGTGCCTGCCGGAACGCGCTGCTCCGGTGCCTGCCGGAAGCCGCTGCTCCGTCCGTGTCGCGGTGCCCGCCGGAACCGTTGCTCTGTCCGTGTCGCGGTACCTGCCGGAAGCCGCCGCTCTGTCCGTGTCGCGGTACCTGCCGGAAGCCGCCGCTCTGTCCGTGTCGCGGTGCCCGCCGGAACGCGCTGCTCCGTCCGTGTCGCGGTGCGGTGCTTCGCCCGGGTTCGAAATGCGAACGCCCCGGCAACACTTCGATGTCAGGGCGTGTGCATGTCAGGCATCCCGGCCCGGGCTGTCGGCCCGGGCCGATAGGCTGAAAGCATGACGCGAGCCGAGCAGCCAACGGCCCCTCAACCGGCCCCCGACGACGCCCTCGTCGCGGACTCCCGTGAGCGCGCTGTCCGAGCGCTGCTGCGCCGGCCGCAGCTCAGGAGGCTGTGGAGCGCGCAGCTGGTGGGCGGTGTCGGCGACACCCTCGCCCTTCTCGTGCTGGTCCTGCTCATGGTCCAGGCGGCGGTCGCCGAGGGTTCCTTCGGCGGCGGCTACCGGGGCGTGGCGTTCGCAGTGGCGACCGTTTTCGCGGTGCGCATCCTCGCCACGCTGCTGTTCGGCGCCGTGCTCCTGGGCCCGCTCACCTCGCTCACCTCGCAGGACGGCCCGCTGGACCGGCGCTGGACCATGATCGGCGCGGACGGGGTGCGGGCCGCGCTGCTGATCGTCGCGCCCCTGTGGATCGACTGGACGCCCGGCAACGCCCCGGCCGTCCTGCTCGTCACCGCCTTCGTGGCGTCGGTGGCCGAGCGGTTCTGGACGGTCTGCCGCGAGAGTGCGGCCCCCGCGCTGCTGCCCGGCCCGCCCCCCGAGGGCGCATCGATCCGGCCACTGCCCGACCACATGGACGCGCTGCGCCGCCTGTCCCTGCGCACCGGCTTCGTGGCGGTGCCGCTGGCCGCGCTCACCCTTGTCGTGGCCGCGCTGTTCAACAATCTGCTGGGCACCGGCATCGCCTGGTTCGGCCAGCACCAGGCGGCCCTCGCCTCCTATGTCGCCGCCGGGCTGTTCGCCGCCTCGCTGTCCGTGCTGACCTTCCTCGAGCTGCCCGGCACCCGCACGCCCCGCGCCCGGTCCCCGCTGGAGGGGCTGCGCCGGCCGAGGAGCACCACCGGAAGCGACAAGGGCCGCACCGGCGCCATACCGCTGCTGGTGTTCGCCTGCGCCTGCGTCGCCGCCGCGATCTCTGCCGCCGTCGCGGTCGCGGTGCTGCACGCCAAGGACCTGGGCGGCGGCCCTGTGCTCTACGGCCTGATGGTGGGCGCACTGACCGGAGGCGTGGTCGTCGGCATCCGCACCGCGCCCTCCCTGCTGCCCGCCCTGTCCCGGCGCCGCCTGCTGGCGCTGGCCCTCGCCCTCACCGGCGTCGCCCTGCTCGCCGCCGGACTGGTGCCGGACGTCACCAGCGTGCTGCTGATCATGGCGCTGGCCGGCACCGGCGCGGGCGTGGCCGCCAACGCCGGGCACACGCTGCTCGACCAGGAGGCCGAGGAGCAGCGGCGCACCCGCACGACGGAGCACCTGCACGCGGTGGTGCGGGTCTTCGTGGCGCTCGGCGCGGTGACCGCCCCGGTGGTGGCCGCGGGCATCGGACCGCACCGCCTGGAGAACGGCCGGTTCGTCTTCGCGCACGGCGGGGCCGCCTTCACCCTGATGCTGGTGGGCGCGCTGCTGCTGCCGGTGGCCGCCCTGGTGCTGGCCAAGGTCGACGACCGCTCCGGGGTGCCGCTCCGCCACGACCTGCGGGACGCCCTGCGCGGCGGCGACGACCCGGAGCCGCGGACCGCCCCCTCCGGCTTCTTCATCGCCCTGGAGGGCGGCGACGGCGCGGGCAAGTCCACCCAGGCCGAGGCGCTCGCCGAGTGGATCCGGGCCAAGGGACACGAGGTGGTCCTCACCCGCGAGCCCGGTGCCACCCCGGTCGGCAAGCGGCTGCGGTCGATCCTGCTGGACGTCTCCAGCGCCGGCCTCTCGCACCGCGCGGAGGCGCTGCTCTACGCCGCCGACCGCGCCGAGCACATCGACACCGTGGTGCGCCCCGCCCTGGAGCGCGGCGCCGTGGTCATCTCCGACCGGTACATCGACTCCTCGGTCGCCTACCAGGGCGCCGGGCGGGACCTGTCGCCGACCGAGATCGCCCGGATCAACCGCTGGGCCACCGACGGGCTGGTCCCGCACCTCACCGTGCTGCTCGACGTGGCGCCCGAGACGGCGCGCGAGCGGTTCACGGAGGCACCGGACCGGCTGGAGTCCGAGCCGGCCGAGTTCCACGCCCGCGTCCGGGCCGGCTTCCTGACGCTGGCCGCCGCCGACCCCGGCCGCTACCTGGTGGTCGACGCCGGCCAGGAGCCGGAGGCGGTCACCACCGTCATCCGGCACCGTCTCGACCAGGTGCTGCCGCTGTCCGAGGCGGAGATCGCCGCCCGTGAGGAGGCCCGCCGCAAGGCCGAGGAGGAGGCCCGGCGGCGAGCCGAGGAGGAGGCGGCACGCAAGGCCGAGGAGGAGCGCCTGGAGCGCGAGCGCCAGGAGCAGCTGGCGCGGCTGCGCGCCGAGGAGGAGGAACGCAAGCGGCGCGAGCTGGAGGAGGCC
Organism: Streptomyces thermocarboxydovorans; assembly: GCF_039524635.1. Classification (NCBI taxonomy): domain Bacteria; kingdom Bacillati; phylum Actinomycetota; class Actinomycetes; order Kitasatosporales; family Streptomycetaceae; genus Streptomyces; species Streptomyces thermocarboxydovorans. The sequence goes on from NZ_BAAAGU010000026.1 coordinate 65,693, forward strand.
CAGCGGCGCGAGGCCGAACGGCAGGCCGAGGAGGCCCGCAGGCGTGCCGAGGAGGCCCGCCGCCGGGCGGAGGAGGAGCGTCAGCGGCTTCTCGCCGAGGAGAAGGCCCGGGCGGAGGAGGAGGCCCGGCGCAAGGCCGAGGAGGAACGCCGCCGCAAGCAGGCCGAGGAGGAGGCCCGGCGGCGAGCGGCGGCCGAGGCCCAGCGCCGGGAGAAGCAGCGCAAGGCGGAGGAGGCCCTGCAGCGGGCCGAGGAGGCCCGGCGTCTCGCCGCGGCGGCCGCCGCCGCGGCCCAGCCGGGCCCGCAGAACCCGGCCGCCGGCGCTGCACCCGCGGCGGGAGCCCCGGCCCCCGGCACCGCGACCGGCGGTGGCTCGGACGCCACGACCGTCCTCCGGAAGGTGCCGGAGGAGCGGGAGAACGGGGAACCCGGCGGTGCCTCCGAGTCCGAGGCGACCGCACAGCTGCCCAAGCCGTCCGTCCCCTCGGGGGCGGCCGACGAGACGGCCGTGCTCCCGCCGGTCGGCACGGGTGCCGGTGCCGGTGAGGAGACCGAGGTCCTGCCTCCGGTGCGCGGCGACGGCGGCGAGGGCGACGGACCGGGCCGGGGCGCCGCGGACCGCGTCCCGCCGGGCTACTTCCGCGACGAGAGCCCGTCGGCCCCCGCCGACGGCGCGGACGCCAGTACCCGCGAGCTCCCCCAGGTCGACGCCGAGCCCGCCCCCCGCCGCGGCAGGCGCCGCCGGCGCTCGGACTGGGCCGAGGAGACCCCGCTGGACGACCTGCCGTCCCTGGCGGACGAACTCCTGGGCCCCCACGAGGACGACCCGGGCGACGAAGAGGGCCGGGGCGACGACGGGGGCCGGGGCGGCCGACGTCGGCGTTGAGGGACACCCCCAGGGCCGGTCATTGGGCTGACGACCATGGGGCGCGGTACGGGCCGGGTGCCCGTACCGGGCCCCTGCTCGCCTGTCGCTACCGCGCCCCGGTTCGCCTGCCGCTGTGGCCCGCCGCCGTCATCGCGATGCCCAGCCGCGGTCGTCGCAGTGCCCGTCCACAGCCATCGCAGTGCCCACCCGCGGTCACCGCTGTCAGTGCGCGCCCCCACAATGGACAGCGCAGACCGGATGTGAGGCGCAGACCGGATGTGAGTGAGAGGCAGCGGGATCCATGACCGTGTGGGACGACCTCGTCGGGCAGGAGCGGGTGAGCGCGCAGCTCGACGCCGCCGCCCGGGACGCCGACGCGATCGTCACCGCCGCGGCGGCCGACGAACCCCTGCCCGAGGCGTCGAAGATGACGCACGCCTGGCTGTTCACCGGCCCGCCCGGCGCGGGACGCAACCAGGCGGCGCGGGCCTTCGCCGCCGCGCTGCAGTGCGTCAGCCCGGACCGTGCCCTCGGCGGATCCCCCGGCTGCGGCTTCTGCGACGGCTGCCACACCGCCCTGATCGGCACCCACGCCGATGTCACCACCGTCGCCGCCGTCGGCAACGAGATCCTGGTCAAGGACATGCGGGACACGGTGCGCAAGTCGTTCACCGCCCCCGCCAACGGACGCTGGCAGATCATCCTGGTCGAGGACGCCGAGCGGCTGAACGAGAAGTCCGCCAACGCCGTCCTCAAAGCCGTCGAGGAGCCCGCCCCGCGCACGGTGTGGCTGCTGTGCGCCCCGTCCATCGAGGACGTGCTGCCGACCATCCGCTCCCGCTGCCGCCACCTCAACCTGAGCACGCCGTCCGTCGACGCCGTCGCCGACATGCTGGTGCGGCGCGAGGGCATCGAGCCCGACGTCGCCGCCGCCGTGGCCCGCGCCACCCAGGGGCACGTCGACCGGGCCCGCCGGCTGGCCACCGACCCGGCCGCCCGCGAACGCCGCGCCGCCGTGCTGAAGCTGCCGCTGCGGGTCGACGACATCGGCGGCGCGCTCAGAGCCGCGCAGGAGCTCGTCGACGCCGCCGCCGAGGACGCCAAGCAGCTCGCCGAGGAGATGGACACCAAGGAGACCGACGAGCTGAAGGCCGCACTCGGAGCCGCCCAGGGCGGCAGGCTGCCGCGCGGCACGGCCGGCGTGGTCAAGGAGCTCGAGGACATGCAGAAGCGGCGCCGCACGCGCACCCAGCGCGACAGCCTCGACGTCGCCCTCACCGACCTGACCGGCTTCTACCGCGACGTCCTCGCCCTCCAGCTCGGCTCCCGCGTCGCCATCGCCAACGCGGACATGCAGGACGCCCTGGAGCGGCTGGCCCGCTCCAGCACACCGGAATCCACGCTCCGCCGCATCGAGGCGATCACCGCCTGCCGTGACGCCCTCGACCGCAACGTGGCCCCGCTGCTCGCGGTGGAGGCGATGACCATGGCCCTGAGAGCCGGCTGAACGCCGCCGTTCGCTCCCGTTCCTCCCGCTGTTCTCCCGCCGTCCGCGCCCGCTTACGCAACACCGCGCGGGGGTATCGCCGTAACTCGTACGAGGCACGCGCCGTACGCACGGCACTCGAGCCGTTGCACAGAGTTACGCTCGCAGGATGTACCCAAGGCGCACCCTTAGCAGGACCCGTACCGCGGCCACGCTGCTCGCCGCCGCCGCGCTGCTGCTGGCCGGCTGCTCGGCCGGAAGCTCGACGAGCACCGCCAGCTCGGCCGGCCGGGAGGCAGAGGCGGCGGCGCTGGCCCCGCTGCCCCGCTCCACACCGGCGGCCCTGAAGCCGTACTACGTGCAGAAGCCCCGCTGGCGCGACTGCGGCGTCCCCGGCTTCCAGTGCACCACCCTCAAGGCCCCGCTGGACTACGCCGACCCGTCGGCCGGGGACGTCCGCCTCGCCGTGTCCCGCAGGCAGGCCACCGGGCCGGGGAAGCGGCTGGGCTCGCTGCTGGTCAACCCCGGCGGGCCGGGCGGCTCGGCGGTCGCCTATCTGCAGCAGTACGCCGGGGTCGGCTACCCCGCCGAGGTGCGCGCCCGCTACGACATCGTGGCGGTCGACCCGCGGGGCGTGGCGCGCAGCGAACCCGTCGAGTGCCTCGACGGGCCCGCGATGGACGCCTACACGCAGACCGATCTCACCCCGGACGACCGGCGGGAGGAGGAGGCGCTGGTCGAGGCGTTCCGGAAGTTCGCCGAGGGCTGCGGAGCGGACGCGCCGCGTCTGCTGCGCCATGTGTCCACGGTCGAGGCGGCGCGCGACATGGACATCGTGCGGGCGGCGCTGGGCGACCAGAAGCTGAACTTCGTGGGCGCCTCGTACGGCACCTTCCTGGGCGCCACCTACGCCGGGCTGTACCCGGACCGGGCGGGGCGGCTGGTGCTGGACGGGGCGCTGGACCCGTCGCTGCCCGCGCGGCGGCTGAACCTGGAGCAGACGGAGGGCTTCGACACGGCGTTCACCGCCTTCGCCGAGGACTGCGCGCGGCGCAGCGACTGCCCGCTCGGCGCCAAGGGCACGCCCGTGGAAACCGTCGGCAAGAACCTCAGGTCCTTCTTCGACGAACTCGACGCCCGCCCCATCCCCGCCGGTGACGCCGACGGCCGCGAACTCACCGAGTCCCTGGCCACCACCGGGGTGATCGCGGCGATGTACGACGAGGGCGCCTGGGAGCAGCTGCGCGAGGCGCTCACCTCCGCGATGAAGCACCGGGACGGCTCGGGACTGCTGCTGCTCTCCGACAGCTACTACGAGCGCGAGGCCGACGGCAGCTACTCCAACCTGATGTTCGCCAACGCGGCCGTGAACTGCCTCGACCTGCCGCCCGCCTTCGCCTCGCCCGAGGAGGTCCGCAAGGCGCTGCCCGAGTTCGAGAAGGCGTCCCCCGTCTTCGGCGAGGGCCTGGCCTGGGCGGCCCTGAACTGCACCTACTGGCCGGTGGAGGCCACGGGTGAGGCGCAGCGCATCGAGGCGAAGGGCGCGGCACCGGTCGTGGTCGTCGGCACCACCCGCGACCCGGCGACCCCCTACCGCTGGGCCCGGTCCCTCTCCGGCCAGCTCTCCTCGGCCCGCCTGCTCACCTACGACGGCGACGGTCACACCGCGTACGGCCGGGGCAGCCGCTGCATCGACGCGGCGATCAACGCCTACCTGCTCCGCGGCACCCCGCCGGCCGACGGAAAGCGCTGCTCATAGCGGCCGTGCCGTCTCTGCGGGCGGGGCGGGACCCCGCCCTCAGGGCCGGTACGAAGCACCCCTGGAAACTGTGTAGACTTACCGGCGTTGCTGATCGCACCATGGTGCGCACGGCGCGCCGCCTTAGCTCAGTTGGCCAGAGCAACGCACTCGTAATGCGTAGGTCTCGGGTTCGAATCCCGAAGGCGGCTCAGAGAGACCCCAGGTCGCACGGTTGTGACCTGGGGTTTTGTGTTGCTCGGGGCATGACGCGCCGCGCAGGGGGCAATGGGGGCGATAGCGGGCCGGGGGAGTCGCCGTGGAATTTTCGTACACCGGGGCCCTTCTGTTCTGGCTCCCGACCGCCTGTTCTGGCTCCCGACCGCACTCGTGTGCGCGGCCATCGCGATCTGGGTGTGGCGCAGGCAGAAGGAGCCGGGTCTCCTGCGGCCCTCATGGATGCTCGCCCTGAGCTGCATCTCGCTGCTGAACGCCGCCACCGTGTGGGCCGTCGGCGCCGCGGGGGCACTGGCCCTGGGCGGACTGGCGCTGCGGCTGCGAGGTGCCAGGCGGTCGAAGAGCTGAGGCCGGCCGGCAGCTCCGAGCAGCGTCCGCCCACCCGCAACGAGGCGCGGTGCGCTCGAGAGGCAGTCGGGCCGACGGACCGGGCGTCAGACGCTGGCGTGCGGCTTGGTCTGCTCCGGCTCCGGGGTGACGGCCTTCGTCACGGACGAGCGGATGAAGCGGTCGGCCAGGGGCGCGACGTAGCGGGCGGTGAGGGGGCCGATGACGACGAGGATCAGGACGTAGGCGGTGGCCAGCGGGCCGATGCGGGGCTCGACGCCGACGGCGAGGCCGGCGATGACGATGGAGAACTCGCCGCGGGCGACCAGGGTGCCGCCGGCGCGCCAGCGGCCCGCCCCTTGGATGCCGGCGCGGCGTGCCGCGTACCAGCCGGTGGCGATCTTGGTGCAGGCGGTGGCGAGGGCCAGCAGCAGCGCGGGCACGATGACCGGCGGGATCGCGGCGGGGTCGGTGGACAGGCCGAAGAAGACGAAGAAGACGGCGGCGAACAGATCCCGCAGCGGGGTGAGCAGGCTGGCGGCGCCCTCGGCGACCTCGCCGGACAGGGCGATGCCCACCAGGAAGGCGCCGACGGCGGCGGAGACCTGGAGTTCCTGGGCTATGCCGGCGATCAGGATGGTCAGGCCGAGCACGACCAGCAGCAGCATCTCGCGGCTGTCGGAGGAGACCGCGCGGCTGATCAGACGGCCGTGGCGCAGGGCGGCGTAGAGGACTGCGCCGACGGTGCCGAGGGAGATCAGCAGGGTCAGGCTGCCGCCCGCGAGGCTCACCCCGGCGAGCAGGGCGGTGAGGATCGGCAGGTAGACGGCCATGGCGAGGTCCTCGAGGACCAGGATGCCGAGCACCACCGGTGTCTCACGGTTGCCGAGCCGGCCGAGGTCGCCGAGGACCTTGGCGATCACGCCCGAGGAGGAGATCCAGGTGACTCCGGCCAGCGCGGCGGCGGCCACCGGACCCCAGCCGAGCAGCAGCGCGGCGATGGCGCCGGGGGCGGCGTTGAGGACGAAGTCGACCGCGCCCGAGGGGTACTGCGTCTTGAGTGTGGTGACGAGTTCGGAGGCGCTGTACTCCAGGCCGAGCAGGAGCAGCAGGAGGATGACACCGATCTCGGCGCCGGTGGTGGTGAACTCCTCACTGGCGTCGAGGGGGAGGATGCCGCCATGCCCGAAGGCGAGTCCGGCGAGCAGGTAGAGGGGGATGGGGGAGAAGCCCACTCGTCCGGCGAGACGTCCCAGCAGCCCCAGTCCGAGGATGATGGCGCCTAGTTCGATGAGCATGGCGGTGGTGTTGTGCACGGGCGTCTCCTCCGGTGGGTTCGGCGGCGGCGTCTGCGCCTGGTCGGCTTGCGGTGGCGTGCGGGCTATGTCGGCGGGTGGCGGTCACGGTCCGCACAGGGGCCGGATCGGGCCGGGCGGGGCACGGCCGGGTCGTGCTCGGCGCGCGGGTGCGCGGCGGAGCAGGAGTCGTCGGTTACGGGGTGGGCCGGTCCGGCGGCCGGGCCGCGCCGGGCTCGGCGCGCCTACCCGTGGACCGGGCCGTCATGGCCCGGCCGGGCGGGGATGCGCCCAGGCCGGGGCAGGCCCGGAGAGCGGGTGGACCGGGGTTCAGACTCGGGGAGCGGACGGGCAGGGATCGGGCACGCTGTCACGAGCCGTGTTGTCGATGCGCACAGCCCTGACTCGATCCATGTCACGCCCCCCATCGCATCGCGCCGGTTCCGGGAACGTCCGGAAGCAACTTCTCCAACTTCAAAGAGTGAGCGAGCCAGCGCTCAGCGGAGCGTCAAGGCTCGGTAAAGAAGCTTAGCGTACGAAAAATCACGCATAGCGCACATACTGCTGCAAACAGGTGAGGGCGGCGTTGAAGATCGCACAATTTACCGAATGTAACGCCGGTGTCATTCGGTCTGCGTCGAGGACGCCGGCTTCGAAAGCTCCGGGGGCTCCGGGGGCTCCGAGGACTCCGAGGACACCGAGGACTCCGTGGGTTCCTCCTCCGGGGCGCCCCCCTCGCCGAGCCACCGGGCCAGCTTGCCGCGCCGGCCGATCGCCCGGAGCCGGCGTTCCGTGGCCTCCCGGTTCTGCGGGGTGGTGATCAGCAGCAGCTCGTCGCCGGCGCGCAGCACGGTGTTGCGATCGGGAACCAGGGTGGTGCCGTCGCGGACGATCAGGGTGACCACGGTCGGCGGCGGCAGCCGCAGCTCGAAGACGGCGACGCCGTGCAGCTTGGAGCCCTTCGGGATGGAGACGGTGAGCAGGTCGGCGTCCAGCACGTCGAGCGGTGCGGTCTCGACCTGGATCTCGCGCAGCGCGCCGGTGCGCGCCAGGCCCAGGCGCTTGGCGACCGCGGGCAGCGTGGGCCCCTGGATCAGGGTGAACAGCACCACCAGCACGAAGACGATGTTCAGTACGTCCCGGGCGCCGGTGACGTCTTCGACGATCGGGAACGTGGTCAGCACGATGGGGACCGCGCCGCGCAGGCCCGCCCAGGAGATGAACGCCTGCTCGCGCCAGCGGACGGGGAACGGCAGCAGGCAGAGCACCACCGAGACGGGACGCGCGGCCAGCAGCAGGACCAGGCCGGCGACCAGCGCCGGGATGATCGCGGAGGGCAGCTCGCTGGGGTCGACGAGCAGCCCCAGCATGACGAACAAGCCGATCTGGGCCAGCCAGCCGACCCCCTCGGCGAACGAGCGGGTGGCCGCCCGGTGGGGCAGGTCGCTGTTGCCGAGGACCACGCCGGACAGATAGGCGGCGATGATCCCGCTGGCGTTGACCGCCCCGGCGGCGGCGAAGGCGATCACGCCGAAGCCCACGGTGGCCAGCGGATACAGCCCGGTGGCGGGCAGCGCGATATGGCGCAGCGCGGCTGAGCCCAGCCGCCCGACCAGCACACCGAGCGTGCCGCCCACGGCGAGCTGATAGAGCAGATTGCCGATCAGGGGAAGGGGCCCCGGCAGGTCGGCGGCCGTGGCCGTGGTCGAGAAGACCAGGACGAGGATGATGGTGGGCGCGTCGTTGAAGCCGGACTCGGCCTCCACCAGGCTGGTCAGCTTCTTGGGCAGCGGCAGTGAGCGCAGCACGGCGAAGACGGCGGCGGCGTCGGTGGAGGAGACGATCGCGCCGAGCAGCAGGGCCAGCTGCCAGTGCATGCCGAGCAGATAGTGCGCGCCGACCGCCGTCACCACGACGGAGAGCGCCACGCCCACGGTGGCGAGCACCGCGGCCGGGGCCAGCACCCGCCGGACGCTGCTCCACTGGGTGGTCAGACCACCCTCGACCAGGATGATCCCCAGGGCGGCGGTGCCCAGCGCCTGGGCGAGCTGGGCGTTGTCGAACTTCAGCCCGATCCCGTCCTCGCCGGCGATGACGCCCACCGCGAGGAACAGCAGCAGGCTGGGCAGGCCGACGCGATGGGCGGTGCGTGCGGCGGCGATGCTGGCCAGCAGCACCGTGCCGCCGATCAGCAGCGTCAGATACAGCTCGGACAGGGTCATCGCTCGGTCCTCGGGAGCAGGAGGCCGCCTGCCGTCACGGGACGCGGGAGGACACCTGCCGTCACAAAGCGGGGGAGGACGCCCCCCGGCTCAGGTCGCGGGAGGACGCTCGCCGACTGAGGCCGCAGAGGGACGACCCCCGGCTCAGAACCGGGGGCGGCGGCGCCCGCCGTCACGGCGCGGGTCCCGGCCGGGGCCGAACATCTCCCCGGCGAGGCCCGCCAGGACCAGCCCGGCGGCGATGAGCAGCCCGTGGGCCAGGGCGATGCCACCGCCCAGTACAACCAGGGCCAGGACGAACAGCAGCCAGGCCCGCAGTCGAGGGTACTCGCGGGGGCTGCGGGGCCTGCCTGCCCCGAGCGCGCGGGCGAACCGGGGGTCCTCACGCTGCAGGCGTGCCTCGATGTCGCTGAGCCGCTCGTCGTCGGACGCGGGCATGACGCCGCCCTCCTCACGGCGCGGGACGGCGGGCGGGCGTCGCGGTCGGTGGTGCGGACCATCGGCTCTCCTCGCAGGGTGGGGACATCACGATCACGCCAGCGCGAAGTAGCGCAGCCACAGATACAGGGCGGCCACGGTGACGGTGACGGCGGTGACGATCAGGCCGTACCGGCTGAACTGCCAGAACGAGATGTGGTGGCCCTCTCGTTCGGCGATGCCGATGACCACGACATTGGACGAGGAGGCGATGATCGTGGCGTTTCCGGCGAGGTCGGCGCCGAGCGCGAAGGCCCACCACAGCACCCCCGCCTCGCCGGCGCCGCCGGACGCCTCCACGATCTCGGCGACGATCGGGCTCACGGAGGCCACGAAGGGGATGTTGTCGATGACCGCCGACGGCACGACCGAGCCGAACACCAGCGCCATCGTCGTCGCCGCCAGATTGCCGCGGGTCGCCTCCGCCGCCGCCTCGCCCAGCTCGCCGATCACGCCGGTCTGCACCAGCGCGCCGACCATGACGAACAGTCCGGCGAAGAACGCCAGCGTCTCCCACTCCACGTCCTTGGCCACGTCATGGGGCCTGAGCCGGGAGACGCCGAGCAGCAGCAGGCCGCCGCTGATGGCCACCACGGACGGCTCCAGATGCAGCCAGGTGTGCAGGACGAAGCAGACCATCACCGCGGTGATGACCACACCGCTGACGAGCAGCAGCCGGCCGTCCTTGATCTGGTCCCGCGGGTTCATCTCCATGATCGAGGCGGCGCGCTCGGGGTCGTGGCGGAACGCCTTGCGGAACATCACCCGGCTCATCAGGACGAACACGATCATCAGCACGACGACGATCGGCGTCATGTGGACGAGGAAGTCGTTGAAGGACAGGTTCGCCCGGGAACCGATCATGATGTTGGGCGGGTCCCCGATCAGGGTGGCGGCTCCGCCGATGTTGCAGGCCATCACCTCGGCGATGAGGTACGGCACCACGGGCAGCCCGAGCCGCCGGCAGACCAGGATGGTCACCGGCGCGATCAGCAGCACCGTGGTGACATTGTCGAGCCAGGCGGACAGGAAGCCGGTCGCCACCGTCAGCAGCACCATCAGCCGGTACGGTCTGCCGCGGGCCCGGCGCGCCGCCCAGACGGCGATGAACTCGAAGACACCGGTCCGCTGCAGCACCGCGACGATCAGCATCATCCCGAGCAGCAGGAAGATGACGTTCCAGTCGATGCCGGCGTGCTCGGAGAAGAACGCGTGCTCGGGGTCGGTCGCCCCGATGAGCAGCATCACCACGGCACCGCCCAGCGCGGCGGCGACCCGGTGCACCCACTCGGTCGCGATCAGGACGTAGACGGCCACGAAGACCGCCACCGCGAGCCAGGTCGTCACGTCCACGGCGTCCACGCCCTCTCCGCCGTGCCGCGGAAAGCGGTCCGGTGGACCGTTTCTGCCGGGCCGTCGGCCGTTTCTGCCGGGACGTCCGCAGCTTCTGCCGGGCCGCCGGCGGCGCGCCGGCCCGCCCATGCCGTCGCGGTGCGACACCGCAGCGGCACCGGGTCGAAAACGGCCTCCACGAGGCCGGGCCGCCGTGGCGCTGCGTGCATGGGCACAGGGCTCCTCTCCAGGTCCGGCAGATGGGCGCTCGGCCCGTCCTCGACGGACCCGCGGGCCTGTCGGCAGACCCCGGGTCTGATGGCAGACCCCCGGATTCCCTGGTGGACGTCCGCGTCGCCGCACGCCGGGCGGCACGGGCTGAAGAGCGTGGCCGAAGGGCCGTCGGGGTGCCGGGTGCGGGACCGGCCCGCGGCCTCGGCCGGCGCTGTCCCACAGCGGTCGTCGGGTCGGGAGGGGGCGTTTCCTACACCCTTTCTCGCCACGGTCCGCGCGACCATCGGGGACGGCACCCAAATGCGGATGGGTGAGACCTGTACTGAAGACCTGGAATGGGTGGCGGCCCTGATGGACGCCCCAAGGGCGTCCCGCCCACGCTGGACGGGATGAGCCCCTCGCACGCCGGCCGCCCCCCGGGCGCCGGCCGGTCCGCCGTCCACCCCCGGGAAGCCGGCAGCCGGGAGCGGGGACGACGTCAGGGAGGCGGTACGCGGTGTCCTTGGTCCGGCGGGTCTGTCTGCTCGGCGCCGTGGTGCGGATCGTCGTCACCACCCTTCTGCTGCGCTGGGGCCCGGCTCCGGTGCGGCGCCTCGCCCGGGCCGGGACCACCACCGGCCCGCGCCGCTCCGGCAGCAGACCGTCCGCCGGCGGCCCGACACATATACCCGGACCGATCACCACGTTTCACACTATGCGTGGCCTGCCGCAAGCCGGATGTGCCACCAACGACGCCGCCGGCCCGACCACGCAAGAGGCCCAACGCCCCGCCCGCCGCGCCCGGGACGCAGGCACGGCCGTCCCCACCCCGCACCGGAGTCAGTGACCATGCCCGAGGCGACGCCCACCCGCATCCTGCTGGCCGACGACCACCACCTGGTCCGCCGCGGAGTGCGCCTCATCCTCGACAGCGAACCCGACCTCACGGTCGTGGCCGAGGCGGGCGACGGCCACGAGGCGGTCGAGGCCGCCCGGACCCACCACCCCGACCTCGCGATCCTCGACATCGCCATGCCCCGCCTGACCGGCCTGCAGGCCGCCCGCGAACTCTCCCGCACCCAGCCGGGGCTGCACATCCTCATCCTGACGATGTACGACAACGAGCAGTACTTCTTCGAGGCCCTGGCCTCCGGCGCCTCCGGCTACGTCCTCAAGTCCGTCGCCGACCGGGACCTGGTCGAGGCCTGCCGGGCCACCATGCGCGGCGAACCCTTCCTCTACGCCGGCGCCGTGGCCGCCCTCGTCCGCAACTACCTCGAAGGCGTCCGGGAAGGCCACTCCCCGCGCGGCGGCGCGCTCACCGAGGGCGAGGAGCAGATCCTCCGGCTCGTCTCCGAGGGCCACACCTCCCGGGAGATCGCCGACCGCCTCGGCACCGACCCCGGCACCGTCGAACGCCGCCGCGGCGAACTGCTGGCCAGACTCGGCCTGAAGAACCACCTCGAACTCACCCGCTACGCCGTCCGGGTGGGCCTGATCGCACCCTGACGCGGGGCTGCGCCCGGCCGGAGCACGGCTCGTCATGCGTGCCCGCCCCACCCGTCGCACTCTGGTGGCATGGCCGGTGATCAGCTCGTCGTGGTCTACCCGCCCGCCTCGGACGGCGGACGCCGGGTCCGTGTGGACACGAAGTTCGTGGGGATGGCGTACGGGCTGCTCGACGTGGTCGAGTTCCTGCGGCTCGCCGGGCTCGAGGAGGCCGACGAGGACTGGGTGCGCCGGCCGGAACGCGTGGAGTGGCGCGGCGGCGGGCCGGGGCAGTGGGTGCGCTGAGCCGCGGCAGTGGTGCCCTGAACGGTGGACGAGGGCCCCGGTCGTTCACCTCTGCCGACCGGGTGTCCCCCCGCGGATCGGACCGGGCCGCGGCGGCGGCACTCCCCCGAGTCTGCGCGTCCGCACGCGCGCACCGCCGGGCCGGGTCCGATGATGTGATCACATCAGATTTCGCCAACGGATGGCAAACACAGGGCCGGTGGAGGCCACGGAACCCCGGTTCCGCCGCGGTGAGGAGCCGTCAGGCGGCGGAGGGCTTCTCGGGCTTCTCCGGGCTTCTCGGGCGCGAGGTAGTCGCCGTCGTCGACCATGCAGGGCAGGATCTCGTACAGGCCCGTCCGGGCGGTCACCTGGCGTCCGCGTAGCACTCCACCACGGACGTGCTGAACGGGAAGCGCACCGGGGTCTCGCCGAAGGTCAGGCGGCCCGCGAGCCGGGCCGCCTCCCGGATCGCCGTCACCACCGCCTGCGCCTCCTCCTCGGGGCAGTGCACGATCACCTCGTCGTGCTGGAAGAACACCAGTTCGGCGGCCATGTCCGCGAGGGCCCGGCGCAGCGCGGCGAGCAGCAGCAGCGCCCAGTCGGCGGCGCTGCCCTGGACGACGAAGTTGCGGGCGAAGCGGCCCCGGGCGCGGGCGTCGGTCGAGGCGTAGCCGGGCACCCACGGCCGGGCCGAGCCGGAGTCCTGCTCCTCCTCGGTGACCGGGATGCCCGCCTCCTCGGTCGCGTCGTCGCCCGTGCGGGCGGCGGGCGGGCAGGTGCGGCCCAGCCAGGTCCGTACGAGCCGGCCCTCCTCGCCGGCCCGGGCGGCGTCGTCGACGTAGGCGACCGCCCTGGGGAAGCGGCGGCGGAGCGCGGCGAGGTTCTTCAGGCCGTCCCCCGAGGTCTGGCCGTAGATCGCGCCGAGCACGGCGAGCTTGGCCTGGGCGCGGTCGCCGGAGAAGGCCCGCTCGGAGACCGCCTGGTACAGGTCGCTCTCGCGTCCGGCGACCTCCATCAGACCGGGATCGCGGGAGATCGCCGCCAGCACCCTGGGCTCCATCTGATCGGCGTCGGCGACCACCAGCCGCCAGCCGGGGTCGGCGACCACCGCCCGGCGGATCACCTTGGGGATCTGCAGGCCGCCCCCGCCGTTGGTCACCCAGCGCCCGGTGACCGTGCCGCCCGCGAGGAACTCGGGCCGGAAGCGGCCGTCGCGCACCCAGTCCTGCAGCCAGGACCAGCCGTGCGCGACCCAGATGCGGTACAGCTTCTTGTACTCGAGCAGGGGTTTGACCGCCGGATGGTCGATGTGCTCGATCTCCCAGCGCCGCGTCGAGGTGACCTTGATGCCGGCCTGCGCGAACGCCTTGACGACATCGGCCGGGAGGTCGGGCCGGACCCGGCGGCCGAACGCGGCGGAGATCTCGTCCGCCAGCTCGGCGAGCCGGCGCGGTTCGCCGCCGCCCGCGTACCGCTCGCCGAGCAGATCGTGCAGGAGCGCGCGGTGCACGTCCGCGCGCCAGGGCAGACCCGCGTGGTTCATCTCGGCGGCCACCAGCATCCCGGCCGACTCGGCAGCGATCAGCAGCCGCATCCGGTCCGGGTGCGCGGTGGCCTCGATGCGGCGCTGCTGCTCGGCGTAGACGGCGATCAGGTCGGGCGCCGGGACATGGACGCCGCGCGGTTCGAACAGCGGTGACTGCGCGCCCGGTTCGGCCGGGCGCTGCGGCGGATCGGGCGGTACGGGGCCGCCGCGCAGCCGGGCCAGGGCGGCCGCGGCCGAACGGGGCTCCCCGTACCGCCCCTCGTGGCCGAGCAGGAGCGTCTCGGCGGCCTCGATGTCGTAGCACCGCTCCACTCGCACCCCCGTGGCGAGCAGGCGCGGGCAGACCTCGGCGGTGGACCGCCACACCCACCGCGCGACACCGGGACGGCTCCGCACCGCCGCGGCGGGATCCGCCTCCCGCCGCACCGGACCGGCGGGCAACCCGTCGGGGCCGAGGGGGGCGACATCCACGCCACCGTCCTCGGCCCCGGCGAGCAGCCATCGGTCGGCCATGCCACGAAGTCTGACAGGAGGGTCTGACAACGCCCCTGACCAGCAAGGACGGGCGCATCGGCCCGCCCTTGCGGAGGCGCCCCGGACGCCTCGGTCGCCTCGGTCGCCCCGGACGCCTCGGTCGCCCCGGCCCCGAAGGCTCAGCCCTCAGTCCCTTCCTCTTCCCCTTCCCCTTCCTCTTTCTCCTCTGACTCCTTCTTCCCGTCTCCGGGCTGCGCGAGCTGGATCTGCGAGAGCACCTCGAGGAGCCACTCCTCGGTGCGCTCCTTGGTGATGCCGAGGCCGCTGAGGACGCCTTCGCCGTTCTCGTGCTCCAGCAGCGCGAGCAGGATGTGTTCGGTGCCGATGTAGTTGTGGCCGAGGCGGAGCGCCTCGCGGAAGGTGAGTTCGAGGACCTTCTTGGCCGCGGGGCCGTACGGCACCAGCTCGGGCGCGTCCTCCACGGCCGGCGGCAGCGCCGCGGTCGCCGCCTCCCGGACCGCCTCCAGGGTGACGCCCTGCTTGGTGAGGGCCACGCCGGCGAGGCCCTCCGGCTCGCTGAGCAGGCCGAGGACCAGGTGCTCGGGCAGGCCCTCGGCGTTGCGTGCGGCCTTGGCCTCGTTGTGCGCGGCCATCACCACGTTGCGGGCCCGCGGGGTGTAGCGGTTGAAGCCCTCGTTCGGGTCGAGCGCCGCGGTCTCCTTCGGCACGAAGCGCTTCTGCGCCGCCTGCCGGGTGACGCCCATGCTCTTGCCGATATCCGTCCAGGAGGCGCCGGAGCGCCGGGCCTGGTCCACGAAGTGGCCGATCAGATGGTCGGCGACATCGCCGAGGTGCTCCCCGGCGGTCACCGCGTCCCGGAGCTGTTCGAGGGGCTCGTCGTGGACCTTCTTGATGGCCGCGATGAGGTCGTCGAGGCGTACGGATGACGTGATGATCGGGTTCGTCGTCATGTGTCAACCGTAAGTTGACACCCCTGCACTGTCAACCGTCCGTTGACACCTACGGGTGAATCGCGCCGCATGACACGATCGGGCCCGTGAGTACGTCCAGCACCGTCGACCGCGCCTTCCGCGCCGCCCTCTACGACACCGGCGACGAGGGCCTCGACACCGGCGCGTCCCTGCTCGCCGCCGACCCGGCGGCCGATGCCGAACTCGACCGGCGCGGCCGGGAGTTCGTCGCCACGGCGTGGCGGCGCGGCTGGCAGCCCGCCGATGTCGTCCGGTTCGTGCGGCGCGAGCTGGAGGAGGTACACGTAGGCCTCGTCGTGGCGCTGATCCGCGCACAGGAGCGGCACGACGACCGCCCCCGGAGCCCGCGCTGGGCCGCCCAGCTGGCCCGACTCCCGGACGGGAAGGCGGGACGGGCGGAGCGCTTCGACCGCTTCTCGCACGCCACCGCCGTGCTGGAGCTGTACCGCCTGCTGCTGCGCCTGCCCCCGCTGGAGCCGCTCGAGGAGCCGGCCAACGCCCAGGGCGGGCGGGACCGGCACCCGGAGTCGCGCATGCTCGGCCGCATCCGGGCGCTGCTGGCCAAGGCGGAGGCGACCGGCTTCCCCGAGGAGGCGGAGGCGCTCAGCGCCAAGGCGCAGGAACTGATGGCCCGGCACAGCGTCGACGAGGCGCTGCTCGCCGCGCGGGCGCCCGCGGCGCAGACGCCCACCGCCTGCCGGATCGGCGTGGAGCCGCCGTACGAGCAGGCCAAGGCGGTGCTGCTGGACGCGGTCGCCGGCGCCAATCACTGCCGGGCGGTGTGGAACGAGGCCCTCGGCTTCTCCACCGTGGTCGGCTTCGCCTCCGACCTGGAGGCCGTCGAGCTGCTCTACACCTCACTGCTGGTGCAGGCCACGACCGCGATGACCAGGGCGGAGGCCGTCCAGCGGGCCGGCGGCCGGAAGCGGACCAAGACCTTCCGGCAGTCTTTCCTCGCGGCGTACGCCCACCGGGTGGGGACGCGCCTGGCCAGGGCCGCCGAGACCCAGGTGACCGACGATCTGCTGCCCGTCCTCGCCTCCCGCGAGGTGGCGGTCACCGAGCGGCTGGAGCGCCTGTTCCCGGAGACCACGACCACCCGGCTGCGCGGGGTGAGCGACGCGGCGGGATGGCAGGAGGGCGCCCGGGCCGCGGACGCGGCGCAGGTCGAACCCCGTCCGCATCTGCCCTGACGGACCTTCCGTGACAGACCTGCTCTGACGGACCTTCCCTGACGGACCTTCCCCGACGGACTTTCCCTGACGGCGTGCGGCCCCGTCCGCTCAGTCCCCTCAGTCCCCGACCTTCTGATACGCGCTGACCGAGACCTCCAGCCCCTCCCCGTCACCGGCCGCGACCGGGCCGTACGACCACCGGAAGACGCGGGTGCTGGGGTCGCCGGCCTCGCTGGGGAAGACGACCCGCAGGTCTTTGGCCTCGAACGACTCGGCACCGCTCGTTCCCCGCACATAGGTGACGGTGAACGCCGCCGACCCCCCCTTGGCCAGGGTGAGCTTCTGGGCCTTGGCGCCCTCGGCCGGGGGCACCTCGCGGGTCCCGGAGCCGCCGGCGCCGGTCAGACGCACCTCGGGGAAGCCCTCCAGGGCGCATTCGCTGCTCTGGTTGGTGAAGCTGACCGGTACCTCGCCGGTGTCCCCGGCGGCCGGGGCGACGCTGGCCGGGCCGGCCTCCATGCTCACCTTGTCGATCGCGCAGGCCTTCCCCTTGGACTGCCCGGACTTGCCGCCCCCGCTCTCGTCGTCGCAGGCGGTCAGCAGCAGAAGGGCGGACAGAGCGGTGACGGCGATCGGTACGGCGCGCATGAGGGTCCCCTGGGTGTGTGGAGGTGCACTCCGATCATCGCCCACGGGACCCCGCAGCCGTGCCAGGACCTCGCCGGGCCGGACTGCATGCCTTCCCCAGCCCCGGCGCGCCGGGGCCCGGCCTCACGGGGCGGCGGAGCCCAGCCCCTCCGTCGGCAGACCCGGTGGCAGCTTGCCGCCCTCCGCCTTCTGGTAGGTCTCCGTCCCCAGGCCGCTGTCCCAGGTGACCTTCAGGGACTTCTTGCTCACCGAGTCGACCGTGCCGGTCGTCCGGTCCTTGTTGCCGTTGGTGCACTTCAGGCGGATCGTCGTGGTCCCGGCGTCCTCGCGGGCGGAGCCGCTGCACACGGTGCCGCCGGTGGCGAAGAGGCCGGCCTGCTCACCGTTGACCACCAGGGCCACCGCCTTGCCGCCGGTCGTGGCGAGCCAGCTGCCCTCCAGGTCGCTCGCCGGCCCCTCGGGGGTGTCCGTGGCGCCGTTGCCGCTGGGCGCGGTCGCGGACGGGGTCGGGCTCGCCTTGGAGTCACCGGAGCCGCCGCCGTCGTCGCTGCATCCGGTGAGAGCGAGCGCCCCCGCCAGGCCCAGGGCCAGGGCCGCCGAGCGGACGCGCGAGAAGGTCACCGAAGACACCGAAGTCACTGCAAGCCCCCTAGTCGTTTCCGGCCGCACCGGCCGCCGGAGCGGCCGGAGCCAGCTAACCGTACTCACCAGTCACCTCACCACCCCCAGTGACACACCTCGCACAACACCGTCACGGGTCACGCCGGGCGGCCCCGGCCCACGGGCGCGCGACCGCTACCGCGGCCTCTGCCGCGACCGCTACCAGGAGGCCTTCCGCACCCCCGGCAGATACCCCGCGTACGCCTGCTGCCGCAGGTTCACCCGGGACAGTCCGAACGCCCGGAGGTACCCGCGCGGGCGGCCGTCCACCTGGTCGCGGTTGCGCACCCGCGTGGCGCTCGCGTCACGGGGCTGCCCGCGCAACTCCCGCTGCGCCGCCAGCCGTTCCTCCGCCGTCGAGGACGGACGCCGGATGATCTCCTTCAGCTCCGCCCGCCGGGCCGCGTGGCGGGCGGCGGTCTCCCGGCGCTGCTCGTTCTTCGCGATCTTGCTCTTCTTCGCCATCAGACCTTCCCTCCCCGGGCGCGGATCCGGGCGACCGCCGCCTCGACGCCGATCGCGTCGACCGTCCTGATCCCCTTCGCGCTCAGCCGCAGCCGCACATACCGGCGCTCGCTCGGCAGCCAGTAGCGCCGGGACTGGATGTTGGGGCCGAAGCGGCGCGCGGTGCGCCGGTGGGAGTGGGAGATCCGGTTGCCGAAGCCGGGCTCGTGCCCCGGTCAGCATGCAGTGCGCGGACATGGTGACGTACCTCTCTCGTGGTCCGGGCGACCCTCAGATGTAAATGAGAATCGTTTTCAGTAAGCTACCAGCATGGCACGCAACGAACTCCGCCCGGTCATCAGACTCCGCTCCACCGCGGGCACCGGCTTCACCTACGTCACCCGCAAGAACCGCCGCGACGACCCGGGCCGCCTGACGCTGCGCAAGTACGACCCCGTGGCCCGCCGGCACGTCGACTTCCGAGAGGAGCGCTGAGGCACCGTTATGCGCAAGGGAATCCATCCGCCCTACGGGCCCGTCGTGTTCCGCGACCGGGCCGCCGGGTACGCCTTCCTCACCCGGTCCACCATGACGAGCGACCGGACCGTCGACTGGGAGGACGGCCGCACCTACCCCGTTGTGGACGTCGAGATCTCCCATGTCAGCCACCCCTTCCACACCGGCACGGCGCGCGTCCTGGACACCGCCGGCCGGGTGGAGCGCTTCGAGCGCCGCTACGGACGGCGGGGTGACGCGTGAGCCGCTCCGCAGTCCACCCCGAAGACCCGTCCGTGGCTCTCCCGGTGGCCGTGGTGGGCGGGCTGCACGCCGAGGTGCGCACGGCGGCGGTCGCGCGGCTGCTGGCCGATGTGCCGGGCAGCGTGGCACTCCATCACGACCTGGGGTCCGCCCCCGCGGGCACCGTGGTGCGGACCGTGCGGGACGCCGGCGGTGTGCGCTCCACCGGCGAGACACCGCTGGTCGACGACTGCGCCTGCTGCGCCCTGCGCGAGGACCTCGTCCCCGAGCTGCGGCGGCTCGCCGGCGCCGGCGGCGTCCCGCTCGCGAT
Organism: Streptomyces thermocarboxydovorans; assembly: GCF_039524635.1. Lineage (NCBI taxonomy): Bacteria > Bacillati > Actinomycetota > Actinomycetes > Kitasatosporales > Streptomycetaceae > Streptomyces > Streptomyces thermocarboxydovorans. The sequence goes on from NZ_BAAAGU010000026.1 coordinate 84,671, forward strand.
CGTGGAGCTGTGGGACTCCGTCGAGCCGAAGGCCATGGCCGAGGTGATCGCCTCCGGCGGCTTCACCGTCACCGGTGTGATCACCGCCGTGGACCCTGCGCTGCTGCTGCCGTACCTGGCCAATGGCGACGACCTCGCCGAGCGCGGCCTCGCCGCCGCGGCCACCGACCGGCGCACCGTCGCCGACACCTTCGCCCGCCAGCTGGAGTACCCGCCGGTGCTGGCCGTCGCCGACTCCCCGGAGGCCGACGACGAGGACCGGGAGCTGCTGCGCCAGCTGCGCCCGACGGCCCATCAGGTGCCGGTCGACGGGCCGGGTGGCATCCGGTCGCCGCTGGCCGCCGCCGCGCTCGCCGGGGTCGACCTGGAGGCCGCCGCCGCGGCCCAGCACCCCGCCTGCGCCCTGCTGCCCGCCGAGGCCGACGCACACGGCGTGTCCACCCTGGTCTGGCACCGGCACCGCCCCTTCCACCCGGAGCGGCTGTACGCCGCCCTGGATGAGCTGACCTGCGCCGCGGTGCGCAGCCGGGGCCGGTTCTGGCTCGCCGACATGCCCGACACGCTGTTCCACTGGGACGCGGCGGGCGGCGCGCTGTGCGTGGAGAGCGCGGGGCCCTGGCTGGACTCGCTGCCGGACGCCGCCTGGGACATGGTGCCGCCGGTGCGCCGGGCCGCCGCCGCGCTGGACTGGCACCCGGAGCACGGGGACCGCTGCCAGCACCTGGTCTTCACCTCGCCGGCGCTGGAGCGCGACGGACTGCACAGGCTGCTGGAGTCCTGCCTGCTGACGGACAGTGAGTACGCGGCCGGACCCGAGGCCTGGCGACGGCTGCCGCACGCCTTCGACACCCTCCTGGAGGTCTGACCCGCGCCCCCGTCGGACGGCCGGACGACCGGACGGCCGGACGCAGGGCGCCCGCCGACACCTAGGGCCTGATCCAAACGAAAAGCCCTAGTGACCTGAGTCGGAGATTCGTCGGCAGTAGGCGGCGACTTTGTCGAGGATCTCGTCGGCGGTCTTCGTCCAGA
>NZ_BAAAGU010000027.1:0-85652 GCF_039524635.1 Streptomyces thermocarboxydovorans
CGCGCGGTGCTGGGCGAGATGGCCGGGGACGTGCTGGGCGGGGGCGGCCGGGGCGGCCTGCTGCGGGGCGGCCGGCTGCGGAGCGGGCTCGGGCTGCGCCGGGGCCGGGGCGGGCTCCGCCGGAGCCGGGGCGGCGGCCGGAGCGGCACCCGCCTCGCCGATGACGGCGAGCTTGGCGCCGACCTCGGCGGTCTCGTCCTCGCCCACCACGATCTCCAGCAGCGTGCCGGAGGCGGGGGCGGGGATCTCGGTGTCGACCTTGTCCGTCGACACCTCCAGCAGCGGCTCGTCGGCCTCGACGGTGTCACCGACCGACTTCAGCCAGCGGGTGACGGTGCCCTCGGTGACGGACTCGCCCAGCGCGGGCAGGACCACGTCCGTGCCCTGGGCGGAAGCGCCGCCGGCGGCGGCCTCGGCGGTGGGCGCCGGGGCGGGAGCGGCCTGCTCGGTGGACGGGACGGCAGCGGCGGGCTGGGGAGCCGGCTCGGCGGCCTGCTGGGCGGCCGGGGCCTGCTCGGCCGCGGGGGCGCCGGAGCCGTCGTCGATCACCGCGAGCTCGGCGCCGACCTCGACCGTCTCGTCCTCGGCGACCTTGATGGAGGACAGCACGCCGGAGGCGGGGGCGGGGATCTCGGTGTCGACCTTGTCCGTCGACACCTCCAGCAGCGGCTCGTCGGCCTCGACACGCTCGCCCTCGGCCTTCAGCCAACGGGTGACAGTGCCCTCGGTGACGCTCTCGCCGAGCGCCGGAAGGGTTACGGAAACCGCCATGGTTTCGGTTGCTCCTTTGGAAGTGCGGAAGTCTGTGTCGTCGCGCCCGAACGCGGCGAAGCGTCAGTCGTGGGAGTGCAGCGGCTTGCCCGCCAGCGCCAGGTGGGCCTCGCCGAGCGCCTCGTTCTGCGTCGGGTGGGAGTGGATGAGCTGGGCCACCTCGGCCGGCAGCGCCTCCCAGTTGTAGATCAGCTGGGCCTCGCCGACCTGCTCGCCCATACGGTCGCCGACCATGTGGACGCCGACCACCGCACCGTCCTTGACCTGGACGAGCTTGATCTCGCCCGCGGTCTTGAGGATCTTGCTCTTGCCGTTGCCCGCGAGGTTGTACTTCAGGGCCACGACCTTGTCCGCGCCGTAGATCTCCTTGGCCTTGGCCTCGGTGAGGCCGACGGAGGCGACCTCCGGGTGGCAGTAGGTCACCCGCGGCACACCGTCGTAGTCGATCGGCACGACCTTCAGACCGGCCAGCCGCTCGGCGACCAGGATGCCCTCCGCGAAGCCGACGTGCGCCAGCTGCAGGGTCGGGACCAGGTCACCGACGGCGGAGATGGTGGGCACGTTGGTGCGCATGTACTCGTCGACGAGGACGTAGCCGCGGTCCATGGCGACCCCGGCCTCCTCGTAGCCCAGACCCTGCGAGACCGGGCCGCGGCCGACGGCCACCAGCAGCACCTCGGCCTCGAACTCCTTGCCGTCGGCGAGGGTGACCTTGACACCGTCCTGGGTGTACTCGGCCTTCTGGAAGAAGGTGCCCAGGTTGAACTTGATGCCGCGCTTGCGGAAGGCGCGCTCCAGCAGCTTGGAGGAGTTCTCGTCCTCGACCGGGACGAGGTGCTTCAGGCCCTCGATGATGGTGACGTCCGCGCCGAAGGACTTCCACGCGGAGGCGAACTCCACGCCGATGACGCCGCCGCCCAGGACGATCGCGGACTTCGGCACGCGGTCCAGGACGAGGGCGTGGTCCGAGGAGATGATCCGGTCGCCGTCGATCTCCAGGCCCGGCAGCGACTTCGGCACCGAGCCGGTCGCCAGCAGGATGTGGCGGCCCTGGATGCGCTGCCCGTTGACATCCACAGAAGTGGGCGAGGACAGCCGGCCCTCGCCCTCGATGTAGGTCACCTTGCGGGAGGCGATCAGCCCCTGCAGACCCTTGTACAGGCCGGAGATGACCTCGTCCTTGTACTTGTGGACGGCGGGTACGTCGATGCCCTCGAAGCTGGCCTTCACGCCGAACTGCTCGCTCTCGCGGGCCTGGTCGGCGATCTCGCCCGCGTGCAGCAGGGCCTTGGTGGGGATGCATCCTCGGTGCAGGCAGGTGCCGCCGACCTTGTCCTTCTCGATCAGGGCGACGTCCAGGCCCAGCTGCGCCCCGCGCAGGGCCGCGGCGTATCCACCGCTGCCACCGCCGAGGATCACTAGGTCGAAAACGGTGCTGGCGTCGTTCGCCACGTCACGTCCTCCATGCATGTGCGCCACGCCGGTCTCCAGTGACCGGTCGGCGGCTGGTGTCCGGCCGCTCTTTGCTTTCGGCCCTTCGGTGGGGCCCTGTCCTGCCGAGCCCCATCTTCGCACTTGTCGCGTCGCTACGAGACGCCGGGCAGGTGTGTGAGACACCCCACGTCGTCGAGCGGTGCGAGCGGACACCCCCCGGGGGCCCGGCGACGCCGGGACCTCGCCCTACCCGCACGTGAGATCCCGGCGTCCGCCCGCGGACTCAGCCCAGCTCGCCGGCGGCCGTCAGCTCGGCGAGCCGGACCAGCGTCCGCACACCGGAACCGGTCCCGCCCTTCGGCGTGTACCCGAACGGGCCGCCCTCATTGAACGCCGGACCGGCGATGTCCAGGTGCGCCCAGGTGATGCCCTCGCCCACGAACTCCTTCAGGAACAGGCCGGCGACCAGGCCGCCGCCCATCCGCTCGCCCATGTTGGCGATGTCGGCGGTGGCCGAGTCCATGCCCTTGCGCAGGTGGTCGGGCAGCGGCATCGGCCAGGCCGGCTCGCCGACCTCCTCCGCGGCCTCGTGCACCCTGGCGCGGAAGGCGTCGTCGTTCGCCATGATCCCGAACGTGCGGTTGCCCAGCGCCAGCACCATCGCCCCGGTCAGCGTCGCCACGTCCACGATGGCGTCGGGCTTCTCCTGGGAGGCCGCCCACAGCGCGTCGGCGAGCACCAGCCGGCCCTCCGCGTCGGTGTTGAGCACCTCCACGGTCTTGCCGCTGTACATGCGCAGCACATCACCCGGACGGGTCGCCGAACCGGAGGGCATGTTCTCGGCCAGCGCCAGCCAGCCGGTGACGTTCACCTCGAGACCCAGCCGCGCGGCGGCGACGACCGCGGCGAAGACCGCCGCCGCACCGCTCATGTCGCACTTCATCGTCTCGTTGTGGCCGGCCGGCTTCAGCGAGATGCCGCCCGAGTCGTAGGTGATGCCCTTGCCGACGAACGCCAGGTGCTTCTTCGCCTTCGACGAGGTGTACGACAGCTTCACCAGCCGCGGGGCGGACGCCGAGCCGCCGCCCACGCCGAGGATGCCGCCGTAGCCGCCCTTGGCCAGCGCCTTCTCGTCGAGCACCTGCACCTTGATGCCGTGCTCCTTGGCCGCCGCCTGCGCGACGGCCGCGAACGCCTCCGGATTCAGGTCGTTCGGCGGGGTGTTGACGAGGTCGCGGGCGCGGTTGAGCTCCTCGGCGACCGCGGTGGCCCGCTCCAGCGCGGCCCGGTACGCCTTGTCGCGGGGCTTGGTGCCCAGCAGCGCGGCCTCGGCGAGCGGCGCCTTGCCGTTCTTGGCGTTCTTGCCGTTCTTCGAGCCGGAGTTGTCCGAGGTGTCCTTGTACGCGTCGAAGGAGTACGCGCCGAGCAGCACGCCCTCGGCGACGGCGCCCGCGTCGGCGGCGTCCGCCAGCGGCAGCGCGAACGCGGCCTTCTTGGAGCCGGCGAGGGCCCGCGCCGCGGCACCGGCCGCCCTGCGCAGCGCCTCGGCGTCGTAGCCGGAGCCCTTCTCGGGCTGGGAGCCCAGGCCCACCGCCACCACGACCGGCGCCTTGAAGCCGGCCGGTGCGGGGAGCTTCGTCACCTCGCCCTCGGCACCGGACGCGCCGAGAGTCTCCAGGACGCCGGCCAGCCTGCCGTCGTACCCCTTGTCCACGGCCTCGGCGCCGGGCGCGACGACCGGGCCGGAGGACCCGGTGCCCTTGGCGACACCGATCACGATCGCGTCGGCCCTGAGGCCGGCCGCCGCGGCGGTGCTGAGAGTGAGAGCAGTCACGGTGGTGAAATCTCGCTTCCGATGTGAAGTTGCAGTGGCCGAAAGTCGGTGGGTCGACCGGGCCCGGCGGTCCGCCCCCGGGTCGGACGACCCGGGAGCGCGTTCTCGGCGGGGCCTTCCCCGGTGCGGCGAACACTCGGGACGAGACTACGCGCGTATGTGTGTTCGCTCATTCATGTGGGGTGCACTCAGCCTTGAGCGGAAGCGGGAACCAGGGGCGCGACGGCGAGAACCGGACACGGTGAGGGGGTGCCGGGGGTGTGTGCCGGGGCCGGCTCAGCCCAGGGCCGCCACCACGAGCGCCGTGGTCGCCGCCGTCTCCGCGAGCCCGCCGAAGACGTCGCCAGTGATCCCGCCGAAGCGCCGTATGCAGTGCCGCAGCAGCAGTTCGGCCGCCCCGAGGGACAGCACCACGGCGAGGACGGCCCGCACGGCACCGCCCGCTCCGAGCAGGGCCCCGGCCGCCGCCGACGCGCCGGCCACCAGCAGCGCGACGGCCACCGCACCCCTGGCCGGCACGACACCGGCGACCGCCGCACCCAGCCCCTCCGGCCGCGCGGCCGGCACCCCCGCGCGGGCGGCGAGGGTGAGCGCGAGCCGGGCGGCGGCCGCCGCGACCACGGCGGCGAGCGCACCCCGCGGCCAGGAGCCGTCGTAGGCCGTGGTCAGCGCGGCCACCTGGGCCAGCAGCACCAGGACGAGGGTGATGACGCCGAAGGGGCCGATGTCCGACTGCTTCATGATCCGCAGCGCGTCCTCGGCGGGCCTGCCGCTGCCCAGCCCGTCGGCGGTGTCGGCCAGACCGTCCAGATGCAGACCACGGGTCAGCACGGCCGGTACGGCGACGGAGGCGACGGCGGCGAGCAGCGGCCCCGAGCCGAGCAGCAGCAGGGCGAGCCCGGCGGCGGCGGACAGCACGCCGACGACCAGTCCGGCCAGCGGGGCGCAGAGCATGCCGCCGCGCGCGGCCCCGCGGTCCCAGCGGGTCACCCTCACCGGGAGCACGGTGAGGGTGCCGAAGGCGAAGCGCAGGCCGTCGGCCGGGCGGCTGGAGGAGGGGTCGGGCACCGGCGCAGATTACCCGGCGGTCAGCAGGGCAGCCGCGGCGGCCGTGGATAAAGTGCGCATATGGGACAGTGGTGGGAGCGGAACATCATCGAGCCGGGCAAGCTGCCGCTGCTCCTCGCGCTCACGGCGTTCGTCCTCACCTTCGTGATCACCCGGATCATCACCCGCATGATCCGGGCCGGCAAGGGCCCCTTCGGCAACGTCAAGGCAGGGAAGCTGCACATCCACCACGTGGTGCCGGGGGTCATCCTCACCATCGTCGGCGGATTCGGCGCGGTGGCCGGCGGCCGGAACGGCTTCGGATCCGCGCTCGCCGCATTGGTGTTCGGCATCGGCGCGGGGCTGGTGCTGGACGAGTTCGCACTGATCCTGCACCTCGACGACGTCTACTGGAGCGAGGCCGGGCGCAAGAGCGTCGAGGTGGTCGTCCTCACCGCCGCCCTGGTCGGACTGCTGCTGCTCGGCTTCCTGCCGTTCGGCGTCGACGACCTCAACGACGACGAACTGCAGAACCGGGCGAGCGTCACCCTCAACGTGGTGGTCAACTTCCTGTTCTCGCTGATCGCGCTGAGCAAGGGCAAGCTGCGCCTGGCGATCTTCGGGGTGATCGTCCCCGTCGTCGCCCTGATCGGCGCGCTGCGGCTGGCCCGCCCCGGCTCACCATGGGCCAGACGCTTCTACCGCCGCCGCCCGCGGGCCCGCGCCAAGTCGATCCTGCGCGCCTACCACCACGACCGCCGCTGGTTGGGCCCCCGCCGCGTCCTCCAGGACTGGATCGGCGGCAAACCGGACCCGACACCGCCGTCCCTGCTGCCGTAGCCGGCAGGAGCCCCTGCACGGGTGGCGAGTGGCCGGAGGGGGCGGTGGCACCCGCCCCCACCGGAACCGGGACCGGACGCCGCGTCAGGACTTCTCCGGTCCCTCTTCCTCCGGGGTCTCCGCTGCGTTCTCCGGTTCCTTTTCCTTCGGTTCCGATTCCGCTTCCTTCGGTACCGATTCCTCCGCGGCCTCCGGGAGTCCGGCTGCGAGGGCGGCTGATGCCTGGACGAGGGGGAGGGCGAGGAGGGCGCCGGTGGCCTCGCCGACCGTGACGCCGTGGGACATCAGGGGCTCGAGGGCCATGCGGTCCAGGGCCTTCGCCTGGCCCGGCTCGCCGCTGTCGTGGGCGGCCAGCCACCAGTCGGGGGCGCGGAAGGCGATCCGCTGGCCCACCAGGGCGCACGCCGCCGTCACCACGCCGTCCAGCACCACCGGAAGCTTGCGCACCGCGGCCTGCAGCAGGAAGCCCGTCATGGCGGTGAGGTCCGCCCCGCCCACCGTGGCCAGCAGCTGCAGCTGGTCGCCGAGCACCGGGCGGGCCCGCCGCAGCGCGTCCCGGATCGCGGCGCACTTGCGCATCCAGGCCAGGTCGTCGATCGCCTGCCCGCCCCGCCCGGTGACCACCGACGCGTCCGTGCCGCACAGCGCCGCCACCAGCACGCCCGCCGCCGTCGTCCCGCCGACGCTGATGTCGCCCAGCACCACCAGATCCGTACCGGAGTCGGCCTCCTCGTCGGCCACCGCGACGCCCGCCCGGAACGCCGCCTCGGCCTCCTCGAGCGTCAGCGCGTCCTCGATGTCGATGCGCCCGCTGCCGCGCCGCACCCGGTGCCTGACCACGTCCTCGGGCAGCGAGCCCGGATCGCAGTCCAGGGCCATGTCGACCACCCGCACCGGCACGCCCATCCGCCGGGCCAGCACCGACACCGGCCGGCCGCCCTCCAGCACCTCGCGCACCAGCCGGTCCGCGCTGCCCGCGGGCCGCGCCGAGACGCCGAGCCCGGCGATCCCGTGGTCCCCTGCGAAGAGCACCACCCGCGGCCGTTCGATCGGCCGCACCGGCACCGCGGACTGCGCCGCCGCCAGCCACTCACCCAGCTCGTCGAGCCGGCCCAGCGACCCGGGCGGCACGATCCGGCTCTCCCGGTGCGCCTCGGCGTCACGGCGCACCGCGCTGTCCGGACGCTCGATCAGATCGGTGAAGTCGTCGAGATTAAGCGAGCTCATTCGCCGAACAGTACCGGCCCCGCTCGAACGGCACGGCCCCCGCCGGTCCCGCGCCCCCGTGCTCCCCTCCACCACGCCACCGTCGCGCCGTTCCACGGTCCGCCCCCTTCCGCTACGTAACGTTTTGCTCGGGATTGTCGTACGCCCGTCCCGCACGCCCTCTCGCCGGGAGCCGCCCATGACCGCACCGAGCACCCCCGCCGCAGCCTCCCGTCCCAAGGCCCCCGCACCCCGCGCGGCCCACCCGCACACCTCCGTCAAGGTGCACGAGCCGCGCCGCGAGGACTGCCCCTGGTGCGGCTCCGCCCGGCTGCGCAACCGGCTGCGCACCGGCGATCTGCGGCGGCACCGGCCGGGCCTGTTCACCGTCGACGAGTGCCGGGACTGCGGCCACACCTTCCAGAACCCGCGCCTGACCCCCGAGGGCCTCGCCTTCTACCGGCGGGCCGTGCCCGGGGCACCCCGCGACCCCGCCACCGAGGGCGTCCTCGCCCTGCGCGCCGCCCGCCGGCGCCGCCGCTCCGCCGCCCGCGCGATGCTCCGCTTCGGCGAGCCGGAGAGCTGGCTGGACGTCGGCACCGGGTACGCCCGCTTCCCGGAGACCGCCCGCGAGTTCTTCCCGTACACCGCCTTCGACGGCACCGACCCGACCGCGCGCATCGAACGGGCCCGCACCCTCGGCCGGGTGGAGGAGGCCCACCGCGGGGCGCTGACCGACCCTCACGTCCGCGAGCACGTGGCCGGCCGCTACGACGTCGTCAGCCTGCTGCACCACCTGGAGCAGACCACCGACCCCCGCGCCGAGCTGCACGCCGCCCTGGAAGCGCTGCGCCCCGGCGGGTACCTGCTGATCGAGACGCTCGACCCGCGCTGCGTGTTCGCCGCCCTGCTGGGCCGCTGGTGGCTGCCCTACGACCAGCCCCGCCGGCTGCATCTGCTGCCCCTGCGCAACCTGCGCGCCGAACTCGGGGAACGGGGCTGCGAGATCGTCACCGCCGGCCACCGCGCCGCGCACGTCCCGCACGACCTGGCCGGCGCCGCCGCCCTCGCCCTCTCCCACGCCCTGCCCGCCCCGGACACCCCCTGGCGGGCCATCCCGCCCACCCCCGCCCGGCAGCATCTGCGCACCGTGCTGCTGTACGCGGGGATCCCGCTGGTGGCCGCCGCCGGAGCGGCCGACCTCGCCCTGGCGCCCGCGCTGCGGCGCACCCCGTTCGCCAACGCCTACCGCGTCATCGCCCGCAAACCACGCGCCCGAAGGCGCGGCTGACGGCTCCTCAGCCGCGCGGCGCCACCGCGGTCAGCCGCGCAGCACGACCGCCTGGCCCGCCACCACCAGCAGCACCTGCTCGCACTCCTGGGCGAACGCCGCGTTCAGCCGCCCCAGTTCGTCCCGGTAGCGGCGGCCGGACGCGGTGGAGGGCACGATCCCGGACCCGACCTCGTTGGACACGGCGACCACCGTCCGCGCGGTCTCCCGCACCGCGTTCGTCAGCTCCCGCACCCGCTCGCGGAGCATCCGCTCCCCGCCGCCCGCCCACTCCGCGTCGTCCCACGCGCCGGCCGCGTCCATCGCATCGGTCAGCCACAGCGACAGGCAGTCGATCAGCAGCGGCGGCCCGTCGTCCTTCAGCAGCGGCACCAGATCGCAGGTCTCCACGGTCCGCCACGACCCCGGCCGCCGCTCCTGATGCGCCGCCACCCGCGCCGCCCACTCGGTGTCCCCGTTGCGCGACCCGCCGGTCGCCACGTACAGCACCTCGGGGAAGGACTCCAGACGCCGCTCGGCCTCCACCGACTTGCCGGAACGGGCCCCGCCCAGCACCAGCGTCCGGCGCGGCACATCGGGCACGTCCTCGTAGGCGCCCACCCGCAGCGACGTTCCGTCCGGCACGGCGCGCGCCCCGGCCGCCGCGAGCCGGCGCCGCAGCTCCGCGCCCGGCGGCACATCGTGGTCGACGTGCACGGCGACCACGTCCGTGGTCGGCCCCACCGCGCCCACCTCGCGCAGCCTCGCCAGCGCGTCCGGCCGCCCCACCACGTCCAGCAGCACCATGTCGTACGGCTCGGCCGGCTCCTCCAGCCCGGCCGGCGCCCCGCCCGGCGGCAGATACAGCAGCCGTTCCCCGTCCGGGCCGGTGACCGCGTACCCGGTGCCGGGCGCGTCCAGCGCCATGGCCCGCACCCGGTGCCCGGTCAGCAGCGTCAGCTCCTGGCCGTCCGGCACCCGGCCCGGCTGCGGCAGCCCGGCCGGCACCTCGACCGCGGGACCGTCGTGCGGATGCGACAGCAGCACCTGCTGCACCCCGCTCAGCGACCGCCCGGCACGCGCCGCGGCGAACGCCGCACCCGGCGTCAGATCCAGCAGCAGCGCACCGTCCACCAGAGCGGCGGTCGCCGCCCGCGCGTCCGGCCCCAGCGCACAGGCGCACACGGCGCAGGGGCAGTCGGGGCGGGGCAGTCCCGCGGGGGCACCGGTACCGAGCAGAGTGAGTTCCACGCCCCGATTTTCGCGTGTCCCCACAGCTCGTGCGCGTCCGACTAGGCTCTGGGCAGCGGCCGGACCAAGATCCGGCCGTCTCGGTGCAGTGTGCTCACACCCTGGGAGGCGTACATGGCGGCATGGACGTGGCGGTTCGAGAAGTCCGACGGGACGCAGGTCGAGCCCGCCGTGCCGGTGGAGGAGTTCTCCACCCAGGGGGACGCCGAGTCCTGGATCGGGGAGAACTGGAAGGCCCTGCTGGAGGGCGGCGCCGACCAGGTGCGGCTGCTGGAGGACGGCACCGAGGTCTACGGTCCGATGAGCCTGCACGCCGACGAGTCATGAGCCGAGCCGAGTCCTGAGCCCGCCGGGCGGGGGCCCGCCCGGCCCTCGCTCCGCACCCCGCTGACGGCCCTCGCCCGTACCCCGCCGGCCGACGCGGTCTCAGCCGCGCACGTCAACGACGCACGCTCAGCCGCGCACCCCGCACAGATGCAGCAGCGCCGCCACTCCGCGATAGGGGTCGGTGCGCCCGGCCCGCTCCTCGACCGCGAGCAGCGTCTGAAGGTCCTCGGGAGCCTCCGCACCGTCGGCCGCCGTATCCGTGAAGACCCGCACCCCGTACCAGGCGCGCAGCGGCGCCCCGATCCCCGCGAGGGTCGCCGTCAGGTCCTTCAGCCGGTCGGCACGCACGTCGAGCCCCAGCCGGTTGGTGCAGGCGGTGGTGCCGAAGGCAGCCAGCGCGCCCGCCCAGTCACCGGCCAGCCCCGGCCGCATCGCCAGCGCGTCGCCGTTGCGCACCAGCAGCGACAGCAGCCCGCCCGGGGCGAGCATCCGGGCCAGCCCCGCCACCAGCGGGTCCGGCTCCTCCACGTACATCAGCACCCCGTGGCAGAGCACCACGTCGAAGCTGCCCGGCAGGAAGTGCACGCCGGTGTCCCGGCCGTCCCCCTCGATGATCCGCATCCGTTCCCGGATGCCCTCCGGTTCCCGCGCGAGCGCCTCCCGCGCGGCGGCGATCATCGTCGCGTCCCGCTCCATACCGGTCACCGTGTGCCCGGCCCGGGCCAGCCGCAGCGCCTGCGTGCCCTGGCCCATGCCGACGTCCAGCACCCGCAGCCGCCGTCCGACCGCGAAGCGGGCGGCCATCTGCTCGTCCAGCTGGCGGGAGACCAGTTCCTGCCGTACGACGTCCCGCAGGCCGCCGAGCTTGCTCAGCCAGGCCTCGGCCGCGCCGCCGGTGAACGGCGTCGCGCTCAGGGCCGCTCCCCGCGCTTGACCTGGGGCTTGGGCAGCCGCAGCCGGCGCATCTGCAGCGAACGCATCAGCGCGTAGGCCACCGCGCCGCGGCGGTTGTCGTCGGGGAAGCGCTCCGCGAGCTGCTTCTTCAGCCGGAAGCCGGTGACGATCGAGTCGAGCACGATGGTCACGATCACCACGAGCCACAGCAGCAGCGCGATGCTCTGCAGCGCCGGCACCCGGATCATGCTCAGCACGAGGATGATCACGGCCATCGGCAGGAAGAACTCGGCGATGTTGAACCGCGAGTCGACGAAGTCGCGCGCGAACCGGCGCACCGGGCCCTTGTCGCGGGCCGGCAGGTACCGCTCGTCGCCGCTGGCCAGCGCCTGGCGCTGCCGCTCCAGCGCGGCCCGCCGCTCCTCGCGCTGACGCCTCGCGGCCTCCTTGCGCGACATCCGTGTATTGGCCACGCTGCGACGCTGGGACTGCGCCACGCTCCGCTTGGGCGTGGGGCGGCCCTTGGGGGCCTCGGGGTGACGGGTCTGCTTGGAGGTGGTCACCGTCGCCTTGTCGGCGGCAGGTGCCTTCTCTTCCTTGGCACGGCTACGGAACACAAAACCCAAGAGTACGGGGTGTCCGGGGTTGGACCCCACCCCCGCGGGGAACGATCCGGCAACACCACTCGTCTGTAAGGGGACAGAGGGTACACAGAGGGGACACAGAGGAGACGTCGTGTCCGTCTCCGGGCCAGCCGGCCGGCCGGACCCGGGGATCACCTACTCCTTGCGCCGGATCGGGAGGATGCTCAGTCGTCCTTGGGGATGAGCGCATCCGTCCCCGGACAGTGCGGTAATGGAGTCAGGGCCCGTACTGTGGGTTCTGTCGCAGGTGCTGGAGCTGAAGTCGGTCAGAAGGGGGCGCGCGAAGCCCATGAGCGGTGTCATGAAGCGTATGGGGATGATCTTCCGCGCGAAGGCGAACAGGGCCCTTGACCGGGCCGAGGACCCGCGCGAGACCCTCGATTACTCGTACCAGAAGCAGCTGGAGCTGCTCCAGAAGGTCCGCCGCGGCGTCGCCGACGTGGCGACCAGCCGCAAGCGCCTGGAGCTCCAGCTCAACCAGCTCCAGTCGCAGTCGGCCAAGCTGGAGGACCAGGGCCGCAAGGCGCTCGCGCTGGGCCGCGAGGACCTCGCCCGCGAGGCGCTCTCCCGCCGCGCCGCCCTGCAGCAGCAGGTGACCGACCTGGAGACCCAGCACGCCACGCTCCAGGGCGAGGAGGAGAAGCTCACCCTGGCGGCCCAGCGGCTCCAGGCGAAGGTGGACGCCTTCCGCACGAAGAAGGAGACCATCAAGGCCACCTACACCGCCGCCCAGGCGCAGACCCGGATCGGCGAGGCCTTCTCCGGCATCTCCGAGGAGATGGGGGACGTGGGCCTGGCCATCCAGCGCGCCGAGGACAAGACCGCCCAGCTCCAGGCGCGCGCCGGTGCGATCGACGAGCTGCTCGCCTCCGGCGCGCTCGACGACCAGTCCGGCATGCACAAGGACGACATCCAGGCCGAGCTGGACCGCCTCTCCGGTGGTACGGATGTGGAGCTTGAGCTGCAGCGCATGAAGGCCGAGCTGGCCGGCGGCAGCACGGGCGGGCAGCAGGCCATCGAGGGCGGCAACGGACAGCAGCAGACCCAGCAGGAGTCGCAGGACACCCCGCGCTTCGACAAGCAGTAGCAGCCCACGCCGAGGAGGCGTCGTGATCGTACGGATCATGGGGGAGGGGCAGGTGGCTCTGTCCGAGAGCCACCTCGCCGAGCTGAACAAACTCGACGAGGAACTCCTCGCCGAGATGAACAACGGCGACGGCCCCGGCTTCCGCGCCACGCTCCAGGCCCTGCTGACGAAGGTCCGTGAACTGGGCGAGCCGCTGCCGGACGACTCCCTGGAACCGTCCGACCTGATCCTCCCGTCCCCGGACGCCACCATCGCGGAGGTCCGGGAACTGCTGAGCGACGACGGCCTGATCCCGGGCCCCTGACCCGTGCGGGCCGGTGAGCCGCGGCCCGCCCCCCGCTCCGGGGCGTGCCCCGTCGGCGGACGGCGGCAGCCCGGGCGCGCGGAGCCGGGCTACCGTACATGCCCGTGACCACGTTCCAGCGGGCCAGACGCTACGCCAAGACCCACCCCCTGGCCCTGGACGCCGCGCTCGCGGCCGGCGTGCTGCTGTGCATGCTCGCCGGCTCCTTCCTCGAGCCGCACGACCCGCAGGGCGCCAGCTGGGGCCTGCGCACCCCCGACCCGCTCAGCCTGGTCCTGATGACCCTCGGCGCCGCGGCCCTGGTGCTGCGCCGCCGCGCCCCGCGCACCGTCCTCGCGGTGACCTCGGCCTTCTCGCTCACCGAGTCGGTCACCGGCGACCCGCGCGCCCCCGTCGCCATGAGCGCGGTGATCGCCCTCTACACCGTCGCCGCCACCACCGACCGCCCCACCACCTGGCGCGTCGGCCTGCTCACCATGACCGTGCTGACCGGCACCGCCATGGCCGCGGGACCGCTGCCCTGGTACGCGCAGGAGAACCTCGCCCTGTTCGCCTGGACCGGCATCGGCGCCACCGCCGGCGACGCCGTGCGCAGCCGCCGCGCCTTCGTCCAGGCCATCCGCGAACGCGCCGAGCGGGCCGAGCGCACCCGCGAGGAGGAGGCCCGCCGCCGGGTCGCCGAGGAGCGCCTGCGCATCGCCCGCGACCTGCACGACGTGGTCGCCCACCACATCGCCCTGGTCAACGTGCAGGCCGGCGTCGCCGCGCATGTCATGGACCGGCGGCCCGACCAGGCCAAGGAGGCCCTCTCCCACGTGCGCGAGGCCAGCCGCACCGCGCTCGGCGAACTGCGCGCCACCGTCGGCCTGCTGCGCCAGTCCGGCGACCCCGAGGCACCCACCGAGCCCGCTCCCGGCCTGGACCGGCTCGACGACCTGGCCAACACCTTCCGCAGCGCCGGCCTCACGGTCGAGGTGGCCCGCGCCGACCAGGACACCGATCTGCCCGCCGCCGTCGACCTCGCCGCCTACCGGATCATCCAGGAGGCCCTCACCAACGTGCAGAAGCACGCGGGTCCCGGCGCCCGGGCCGAGGTCAGCATCGTCCGGGTCGGACCCCACATCGAGATCACCGTGCTCGACGACGGCGCCGGCGGCCGGGACCACGAGCCGGCACCCGGCGGCGGCCACGGACTGCTCGGCATGCGGGAACGCGTCACCGCCCTGCGCGGCACCCTCACCACCGGCCCCCGCTACGGCGGCGGATTCCGCGTCCATGCGATCCTGCCCGTCCAGACCCGCACGTCCGCCTCGCCCGCCGCGTCCGCCGACGCCGCGGGCGGCCCGTGAGCCGCGCCCAGGGGGAGCCCGTATGACCATCCGTGTCCTGCTCGCCGACGACCAGGCACTGCTGCGCAGCGCCTTCCGGGTGCTCGTCGACTCCGAGCCGGACATGGAGGTGGTCGGCGAGGCCGCCGAGGGCGCCGAGGCGGTGCGCCTCGCCCGCGAGCAGCGCGCCGACGTCGTCCTGATGGACATCCGGATGCCCGGCACCGACGGCCTGGCCGCCACCCGCACCATCTGCGCCGACCCGGAACTCGCCGGGGTGCGCGTGGTGATCCTGACCACCTTCGAGGTCGACGACTACGTGGTGCAGGCGCTGCGCGCCGGTGCCTCCGGCTTCCTCGGCAAGGGCTCCGAGCCCGACGAGCTGCTGAACGCCATCCGCATCGCCGCCGCGGGCGAGGCGCTGCTGTCCCCGGCCGCCACCAAGGGCCTGATCGCCCGCTTCCTCGCCCAGGAGGGCGGCGACGGCGACCGCCCCGACACGGCCCGCGCCGACCGCCTCGCCGCGCTCACCGGGCGCGAGCGTGAGGTGCTGGTGCAGGTCGCCGGCGGGCACTCCAACGACGAGATCGCCGAACGCCTCGAGGTCAGCCCGCTCACCGTGAAGACGCACGTCAACCGGGCCATGGCCAAGCTGGGCGCCCGCGACCGCGCCCAGCTGGTGGTGATCGCCTACGAGTCGGGCCTGGTCCGTCCAAGGGTGGACTGAGCCGGGGCGGGGCGTACTGCGGGCGGAGTAGAGGCCGCCGGAGGAATCGCACCTCAAGGCTACGGATCGGCGGCCTGACGTGCCCGAGGGTGTATCACGGGCGCCCGGCTGCGCCCATCCGTGCGTCTGTACGTCCTCCCAACAGAAGAGAGACCCTGACCCATGTCCTGGCTGTCCAGGTTCAGCCTCGCGCAACGGGCACTGATCGGACTGATGTCGATCATCGCGCTCGTCTTCGGGGCGATCGCGATACCCCAGCTGAAACAGCAGCTGCTGCCCACCATCGAACTGCCGATGGTCTCCGTGGTCGCGCCCTACCAGGGGGCCTCCCCGGACGTCGTGGAGAAGCAGGTCGTCGAGCCCATCGAGGGCCACCTCGAGGCCGTCGACGGCCTCACCGGCGTCACCTCCACGGCCTCCGAGGGCAGCGCCGTGATCATGGCGTCCTTCGACTACGGCAACG
The DNA here is from genome assembly GCF_039524635.1 of Streptomyces thermocarboxydovorans. NCBI lineage: Bacteria > Bacillati > Actinomycetota > Actinomycetes > Kitasatosporales > Streptomycetaceae > Streptomyces > Streptomyces thermocarboxydovorans. Next base: position 15,428 of record NZ_BAAAGU010000027.1, read on the forward strand.
ACACCAAGCAGCTCGTCGCCGACGTCCAGCAGGCCGTCAACCGGGCCCGCGCCCAGCTCCCGGACGACGTCGACCCGCAGGTGGTCGCCGGCTCCACCGACGACATCCCGACCGTGGTGCTCGCCGTCACCTCCGACAAGGACCAGCAGGCGCTCGCCGACCAGCTCGACCGGACGGTCGTGCCCGCGCTGGAGGACATCGACGGCGTCGGCCAGGTCACCGTCGACGGCGTGCGCGACCTCCAGGTCACCGTCACCCCCGACCCGGCGAAGCTGGCCAGGGCGGGCCTGACCCCGCAGTCGCTGGCCGAGGCCCTGCAGGCGGGCGGCGCGACCGTCCCGGCGGGCTCCTTCGACGAGGACGGCGCCAACCGCACCGTCCAGGTCGGCGGCGGCTTCACCTCGCTCGAGCAGATCGAGGATTTGATGGTCACCGCCGGGCCCGGCAAGGGCAAGCCGGTCCGGCTCGGCGACGTGGCGACGGTCAGGCAGCAGGAGGCCCGCGCCGACTCCCTGACCCGCACCAACGGCAGGCCCAGCCTCGCCGTGATGGCCACCATGGACCACGACGGCAGCGCTGTCGCCATCTCCGAGGCCGTCCAGGACAAGCTGCCCGAGCTGCGCGAGCAACTCGGCGCCGGCGCGAGCCTCACCGTCGTCAGCGACCAGGGCCCGGCCGTCTCCGAGGCCATCGAGGGACTGACCACCGAGGGCGCGCTCGGCCTGCTCTTCGCGGTGCTGGTCATCCTCGTCTTCCTGGCGTCGGTCCGCTCGACGCTGGTCACCGCGGTGTCCATCCCGCTGTCCGTGGTGCTGGCGCTGATCGTGCTGTGGACGCGCGACCTGTCGCTGAACATGCTGACGCTGGGCGCGCTGACCATCGCCGTCGGCCGGGTCGTGGACGACTCCATCGTCGTCCTGGAGAACATCAAGCGGCACCTCGGCTACGGCGAGGAGCGCCGCGCGGCCATCCTCGGCGCGGTCCGCGAGGTCGCCGGAGCGGTGACCTCCTCCACCCTCACCACGGTCGCCGTCTTCCTGCCGATCGGCCTGGTCGGCGGCATGGTCGGCGAGCTGTTCGGCTCCTTCAGCCTCACCGTCACCGCGGCGCTGCTGGCCTCCCTGCTGGTGTCGCTGACGGTCGTGCCGGTCCTGTCGTACTGGTTCCTGCGCGCCCCCAAGGGCACCCCCGAGGACGCCGAGGAGGCCCGCAGGCTCGCCGAGGAGAAGGAGGCCCGCAGCCGCCTGCAGCGGATCTACGTGCCCGTGCTGCGCTTCGCCACCCGGCGCCGGCTGACCAGCGTGGCCATCGCGGTCGTGGTGCTGATCGGCACCTTCGCCATGGCGCCCCTGCTGAAGACCAACTTCTTCGACCAGGGCGCGCAGAAGGTCCTGACCGTCCGTCAGGAGCTGAAGCCCGGCACCAGCCTGGCGGCGACCGACGCCCAGGCGAAGAAGGTCGAGCGGCTGCTCGCCGGCACCGAGGGCGTCAAGGACTACCAGGTGACGGTCGGCTCGTCGGGCTGGATGGCGGCCTTCGGCGGCGGCACCGACACCAACCAGGCGATGTACCAGGTGATGCTGGAGGACTCTGCCTCCTTCGAGGACGTCCAGGACCGCCTGGAGGACGGACTCGGCGAGCTGGACGGCATCGGCACCACCACCATCGCCGCCGGCGACGGCTTCGGCAGCCAGGACCTGAGCGTCGTCGTCAAGGCGGCCGACCCGCAGGTGCTGCGCAAGGCCGCCGACCAGGTGCAGCAGGCCGTGGCCTCCCTGGACGACGTCACCGACGTCACCAGCGACCTGGCGCAGAGCGTGCCGCGGATCTCGGTGAGGGCCAATGAGAAGGCCGCCGCGGCCGGGTTCGACGACCGGACCCTCGGCGCGGCCGTCGCCCAGGCGGTCCGGGGCACCCCGGCCGGCACGGCCGTCCTGGACGACACCGAGCGGGACATCGTCATCGCCTCGGCGAAGCCCGCCACCACCCTGGCCGAGCTGAAGAAGCTGGACCTGGGCGGGGCGAAGCTGGGCGACCTCGCCACCGTCGAGCTGGTGGACGGCCCGGTGTCGATGACCCGGATCGACGGCCAGCGCGCGGCGACCGTCACCGCCAAGCCGACCGGTGACAACACCGGCGCGGTCAGCGCCGAGCTCCAGTCGAAGATCGACGCCCTGACCCTGCCGGCGGGCGCGACGGCGGAGATCGGCGGCGTCACCGAGGACCAGCAGGAGGCGTTCGCCAGCCTGGGCCTGGCGATGCTGGCGGCCGTCGCCATCGTCTTCATGCTGCTGGTCGGCACGTTCCGCTCGCTCGCCCAGCCGCTGATCCTGCTGGTGGCGATCCCGTTCGCGGCGACCGGCGCGATCGGTCTGCTGGTCGCCACGGGCACCCCGATGGGCGTCCCGGCGATGATCGGCATGCTGATGCTGATCGGCATCGTGGTCACCAACGCGATCGTGCTGATCGACCTGATCAACCAGTACCGCAGGCGGGGCCACGGCGTCGTCGAGGCGGTCGTGGAGGGCGGCCGCCACCGGCTGCGGCCCATCCTGATGACCGCCCTGGCGACCATCTTCGCCCTGCTGCCGATGGCGCTCGGCATCACCGGCGAGGGCGGCTTCATCGCCCAGCCGCTGGCCGTGGTGGTGATCGGCGGTCTGGTCACCTCGACGCTGCTGACGCTGCTCCTCGTCCCGACGCTCTACGCGATGCTCGAACTGCGCAAGGAGCGCCGCGCGAAGAAGCGGGCGGCCAAGCGGCAGGCCCGCGAGGAAGAGGTGCTGGAGCCGGCCGGCACCTGACCGGCACGGCCCCCGGCCCACATGGCGAAGGCCCGGTCCCCGCGCGACGCGCGGGGACCGGGCCTTCGCCATGTCATGTGTCGGAACCGTGCCTTACGGGAGCGCCAGCATCCGCTCCAGGGCCAGCTTGGCGAACGCCTCGGTCTCCTTGTCGACCTCGATCCGGTTGACCAGGTTGCCCTCGGCGAGCGACTCCAGCGCCCACACCAGATGCGGCAGGTCGATGCGGTTCATGGTCGAGCAGAAGCACACCGTCCGGTCGAGGAAGACGACCTCCTTGCCCTCCGGCGCGAACCGGTTCGCCAGGCGGCGCACCAGGTTCAGCTCGGTGCCGATGGCCCACTTGGAGCCGGCCGGGGCGGCCTGAAGGGTCTTGATGATGTACTCGGTCGACCCGACGTAGTCCGCCGCGGCCACCACCTCGTGCCGGCACTCGGGGTGCACCAGCACATTGACGCCCGGGATGCGCTCGCGCACGTCGTTGACGGAGTCGAGGTTGAACCGGCCGTGCACCGAGCAGTGCCCGCGCCACAGGATCATCTTCGCGGACCGCAGCTCCTCGGCGGTCAGCCCGCCGTTCGGCCGGTGCGGGTTGTAGACCACGCAGTCGTCCAGGGACATGCCCATGTCCCGCACCGCGGTGTTGCGGCCCAGGTGCTGGTCGGGCAGGAACAGCACCTTCTCGCCCTGCTCGAAGGCCCAGTCCAGCGCCCGCTTGGCATTGGAGGAGGTGCAGATCGTGCCGCCGTGCTTGCCCGTGAACGCCTTGATGTCGGCGGAGGAGTTCATGTACGACACCGGCACGACCTGCTCGGCTATGCCGGCCTCGGTCAGTACGTCCCAGCACTCGGCGACCTGCTCGGCCGTGGCCATGTCGGCCATCGAGCAGCCGGCCGCCAGGTCGGGCAGGACCACCTTCTGGTCGTCGGACGTCAGAATGTCCGCGGACTCGGCCATGAAGTGCACACCGCAGAAGACGATGTACTCGGCCTCGGGGCGCGCCGCGGCGTCCCGGGCCAGCTTGAAGGAGTCACCCGTGACGTCGGCGAACTGGATGACCTCGTCGCGCTGGTAGTGGTGGCCGAGCACGAAGACCTTGTCCCCGAGCTTCTCCTTCGCCCTGCGGGCCCGCTCCACCAGATCCGGGTCGGACGGCGAGGGCAGGTCGCCGGGACACTCCACGCCCCGTTCGCTCTTCGGGTCGGCCTCACGGCCGAGGAGCAGCAGGGCGAGGGGCGTCGGCTGGACGTCGAGCTCCTGGGGCTGGGCGGTGGTCACGACACGCACCCTTTCTGTTTCTGGCGACTTCTCGTCGATTTGACGCTATCTATCATAACCGCTTCACGTCACTTTGACGATGGCCATAGCGTCCATGTGACGTGAATCCCGCGCACCCGCGGTTCATTCCCCGGAGATTCCCGGAAGGTCCCACAAGAGGCGGTTTCGGCTCGGGCGGGCGTGTGCGAGCATGAAGCAGGAGCCGAGAACCACGAGCCCCGGCCCGGAATGAATCCGTGGCCCCGCCGGTTGCAACCGTCGGCAAGCAGTCTCCGTACAACCCGGGAGAGATGTAGATGTCCGTATCGGACGAGACCACTACCGTCACCGACGGCATCATCCTGACCGACGCCGCCGCGGCCAAGGTCAAGGCCCTGCTCGACCAGGAAGGCCGTGACGACCTCGCGCTGCGTGTGGCCGTTCAGCCGGGTGGCTGCTCCGGCCTGCGGTACCAGCTGTTCTTCGACGAGCGCTCGCTCGACGGCGACGTGGTGAAGGACTTCGGTGGTGTGAAGGTCGTCACCGACCGCATGAGCGCCCCGTACCTGGGCGGCGCCACCATCGACTTCGTCGACACCATCGAGAAGCAGGGCTTCACGATCGACAACCCGAACGCCACCGGCTCCTGCGCCTGCGGCGACTCCTTCAGCTGAGCCGGGTACCGGCCCAGGCCCGCAGAACGTCGAAGGCGGCGGTCCCTCATCGAGGGGCCGCCGCCTTCGGGCGTTTCCGGTGCCGCGGCGCTTCCGCGTCGCGCGCCCGCCGTCTCCGCCTGGCGCGGCCGGTCCTCCCATGTGCGCCTGGCGCGGTCAGTCCTTCTGCGTCGGCGGAGCCGGCAGCCGGGAGCCGTCCTTGTGCAGCGGGACCGGCTCGCCGTCCGCGCCGACCACCTTGCGGTCACCGAGCGGCGCGTCCAGCTGGACCGTCATCTGGTACTGCTTGGCGATCATGATGCAGACCTTGCCGGCCCACGGGCTCTCGGTCACCGTGACCTTCACCCGGTCCCCGCTCTCCTCGGTCCGCACGTCGTAGTCGGCGCACACCCCGCCCGAGAACACCACGGTCAGCTCGCTGCCCTCGGCGGTGTACCCCTGCACCGCCACCTCGCGGTCGGAGGGCTTCGCCGTCGGCTCGTCACCGGGCTCACCCGGCTCCGCGGACGACTGCCCGGGCTGCTCGATGTACTTCGGCTCCACCGCCGGGTGCGTCACGGTGAGGGTGCCCGAGGCGCCCTTGGGACGCACCTCGAACAGCCAGGACGGCACCAGCGCCTGCTGCCCGTCCACCGAGTGCGCGGCCAGGCCGAACACCGCCTTCTGGACGGTCAGCGTGTCCTTCTTCGGCGCCTCGGGCTGCGAGGTCGCCGCCTCGCACGGCTCGGGCGGGGTCTGCTCCCCGTCCAGCGGCACGGGAGTGGCGCAGCCCCCGATGCCGCCCCGCGCACCGGCGCGCGGAGCCGCGTTCATCAGCTCCAGCGCCCGCTCGGCGCTCACCACCGGGTAGGTGTCACCCTTCACCGGCTTCGCGAGCCTTCCGCTGCCGCCGGTGATCTCGCCGTCGGCGCCGACGACGAGCCCGGTCGTCCAGCCGTGCGTGGGCAGCCCGCCGATCTCGGGCTGGGCGTTCACCATCCGGCCGGACCCCACGCTCTGGCTCGCGTCGGTCTTGGCGTCGTCCTGGCCGACCGCCTTCAGCACCGGCACGGCGGCCTTCTTCGCGGCGGCCTCGCTGATCCGCGGCTCGCCGGCGGCGGGCGGCTTGCTGCCGCACTCGGGGCCCTTGCAGTCGTCGGTGCCCGGCGTGTGCCGGCTGAAGGACCAGGAGCCGGGGGCCGCCCGGTCCACCCGCAGGGTGGGCCCGGAGCCGTCCTTCCCGCCGATCCGCCAGCCCTGCCCGTCGGCCACGGGTGCGCCGTCCAGGCCGAGCGCCCGGGCCAGCTCGGTGACCTGCGCCTCGGTGACCTCCCCGCGCGTGCGGTACACCGGCGCGGAGTCCGGGCCCTCGGGGAGCGCCCCGTCGGCGCGGTAGACGGCGCCGTACGGGTTCGGCTCACCGGGTGCGATCCCGGGCGCCCCGCTCTCGGAGTGGCCGTCCAGTGTCAGCGGCGGGGGAGTGGCGTCCCCGTTGGCCCCGGGAGCGCTGTCGGTCCCCGAGCCGCCGGAGAGGCTGGTGGCCAGATACGCCCCGCCCCCGCCGATCAGCAGCACGGCGGCGGCGACGGAGGCGACGAGCGCGGGAGTGCGCCGCCGGGAGGAAGAGCCGGACCTGGACCCGGGCTCCGGGCCGGCCTCCGGGTGTCCGGCGGCCGTGGTCCCGGCACCGGCGCGCCCGGCACCGTGCTCCGGTGCCCCGGCGTCGAGGTCCTCCTGCTCGGGCGCCTGGGCGGAAGCCGCCGCCCTGCCTCCGGCGGTCTCCGCTTCCGCCGCCCCGCCTCCGGTGGTCTCGGGTTCCGCCGTCCCGGCGCCGGCGGTCTCCGCTTCCGCCGTCCCGGCGCCGACGGTCTCCGCTTCCGCCGTCCCGGCGCCGACGGTCTCCCGTTCCGGCGCTCCGGCACCGGTGACCTCCTGCCCGGACGCCCGGTCGTCGCCGGCCTCTCCCTGTGTCGCCGAGACCCGAGCGGTCTTCGACTCCGGCACCGCTGCCTCGGCGGCGTCCCGCTCCGGCGCACCGGCATCCGCGGCTTCCTGCTCGGGCGTGGCGGCATCCGCGGCTTCTGGCTCGGGCGTCCCGGCATCCGCGGCTTCCCGCTCCGGCGCCCCGGCACCAGCGGCTTCCCGCTCCGGCGCCCCGGCATCCGCGGCCTCCCGCTCGGGCGCACCGGCGTCGGCGGCGGCACCCTCCGCCGCCCCTGCCTCGGAGGAGGCCGGTTCCGCCCCGGCCGGGGCTTCACCGGCGTCGCGCTCGCCGCCGCCGGTGCCCGCCCCGGCCTCGGGGGAAACCGTCTCCTCACTGCCCGGAGCTTCCCCGGTGCCGCGCACGCTGCCGTCGGCCTTCGCCTCGGCGTCGTCGTTGTCGGGTCGCTCGGTGTTCACCGCATCGCTCCTTCGGCTGCACAGCTGTCCCGGTACACCCATGCCCGGTCGTACCCGGACTGCTGGTGGGTCGTATCCCGCATCCCCATTTCGGGGGACGGCGATGGGACGCAGCGGGGGAGCGCGCGGTTCCCCTGAAGGGACGGATCCGTCAGTCGCCGTAGTCCGGCATCGCGTCCACCAGCCGCGCCGACGACGAGGGCACCCGCACGCCGTGGATCAGGGACGGCGGGACCGGCCGGGACGCGGCCCGCTTCGGAGCCGCCCAGTGGGGAACCATGCGGGCACAGTCACCCTGGAGCGACGCCAGGTCGCCGTCGAGGTAGGCCGGGTCGGGAGCGTGGACTTCGAGGTTCGTCATGTCCGCACCGTATGCACGCCGAAGGTCACGAAGAAAGATCTACTATCGGGTAGTTTCGGCGCTTCAGCGCGCCGTCGCCACCCGGTAGCGTGAAGTGTCAAACCGCCTCCCTCAGGAGAGACCACGCCGTGCGCATCGCAGTCACCGGCTCCATCGCCACCGATCACCTCATGACCTTCCCCGGGCGCTTCGCCGACCAGCTCGTCGCGGACCAGCTCCACACGGTCTCGCTGTCGTTCCTGGTCGACAACCTCGACGTGCGACGGGGCGGCGTGGGGGCGAACATCGCCTTCGGGATGGGCCAGCTCGGCACCCGCCCGATCCTCGTCGGCGCGGCCGGCTTCGACTTCGAGGACTACCGGGCCTGGCTGGAGAGGCACGGCGTCGACACCGACTCCGTCCGCATCTCCGACACGCTGCACACCGCCCGCTTCGTGTGCACCACCGACGCCGACCACAACCAGATCGGCTCCTTCTACACGGGCGCCATGAGCGAGGCCCGGCTGATCGAGCTGAAGACGGTCGCCGACCGGGTGGGCGGCCTCGACCTCGTCTCCATCGGCGCCGACGACCCGGAGGCCATGCTGCGGCACACCGAGGAGTGCCGTGCGCGGGGCATCCCGTTCGCCGCGGACTTCTCCCAGCAGATCGCCCGGATGAACGGGGAGGAGATCCGGATACTGCTGGACGGGGCGACCTACCTCTTCTCCAACGAGTACGAGAAGGGGCTCATCGAGGCCAAGACCGGCTGGAGCGACGCGGAGATCCTGCAGCGGGTGGGCCACCGGATCACCACGCGCGGCGCGCTGGGCGTGCGGATCGAGAAGGCGGGCGAGGAGCCGATCGAGGTCGGCTGCCCGGAGGAGGAGCGCAAGGCCGACCCGACGGGCGTCGGCGACGCCTTCCGGGCCGGCTTCCTGTCCGGGCTGGTGTGGGGCGTCTCGCTGGAGCGCGCCGCCCAGGTGGGCTGCATGCTCGCCACCCTCGTCATCGAGACCGTCGGCACCCAGGAGTACCAGCTGCGGCGCGGGCACTTCATGGAGCGCTTCACCAAGGCCTACGGGGACGAGGCGGCCGAGGAGGTCCGCAAGCACCTGCGGTAGCCCCGGCCCCGCACGCGCCTCAGCCGACCCGGCGGACCAGGTACGCCGTGCCCTGCTCCGCCGGTTCCTCCCCCACGTACTCCTGCCCGCGCATCTCGCACCAGGCCGGGATGTCCAGGCGGGCCGCCTCGTCGTCGGCGAGCACCCGGACCAGGCCGCCCACCGGCACCCGGTCGATCACCTTGGCCAGTTCGATGACGGGGACCGGGCAGCGCCGGCCGAGGGCGTCCACCACCAGGACGTCCTCCTGCACGGCCGCCGCGGCCGGCGCCGGCGCTCCCAGCTTCTCCCGCACCTCGCCCACCACCCCGGGCAGCACGGACAGGAACCGCTCCACGTCCTCATCCGCCGTGCCCGGCGGCAGCGACACCCGGACGTTGCCCTCGCTCAGGACGCCCATCGCCTTCAGCACATGGCTCGGCATCAGCGTGCTGCTGGTGCAGGACGAACCGGACGAGACGGAGAAACCGGCCCGGTCCAGCTCGTGCAGCACGGTCTCTCCGTCGACATAGAGACACGAGAAGGTGACGATGCCGGGCAGCCGCCGCTCCGGATCGCCGACCACCTCCACGTCCGGCACCAGCCGCGGCACCCGCTCCCGGATCCGGTCCGTCAGTTCCCGCAGCCGCGCCGCCTCCTCGGCCGCCTCCGCCCGCACCGCTCGCAGCGCCGCCACCGCGGCCACGATCGCCGGGATGTTCTCGAAACCGGGCGCCCGCCCCGACTCCCGCTCGTCCACCGGGCCCTGGGGCGCGAAGCGGACGCCCTTGCGCACCACCAGCAGCCCGACCCCGGCCGGGCCGCCCCACTTGTGGGCGCCGGCGGTCAGCAGCGACCAGTCGCCCGGCACCGGGCCCCAGCCCAGCGACTGCGCCGCGTCCACCAGCAGCGGCACCCCGGCGGCCCGGCACACCTCGGCCACCTCGGCCACCGGCTGGACGGTCCCCACCTCGTGGTTGGCCGACTGCAGACACGCCAGCGCGGTGTCCGGCCGCAGCGCCCCGGCGTACCCGGACGGAGCAACGGCACCCTGCCGGTCCACCGGCACCTCGGTGACCGACCCTCCGCCGGCCCGGTGAACTTCCCCCGCGTGGAGCACCGAAGAGTGTTCGACCGCGGACACGACCAGGTGATCACCGACCCGCCGCCGGCCCGCCAGCGCCCCCGCGATCCCCGAGTGCACCGCCGCGGTCCCGGACGGGGTGAACACCACCTCGTCCGCCCGGCACCCCACGGCCTCGGCCGCGGCCTCGCGCGCGGCGTCCAGCAGCATCCGGGCCCGGCGCCCCTCCCGGTACAACCGCGCGGGATCGGCCCACCCTTCGTCCAGCGACGCCACCAACGCCTGCCGGGCGACGGGATGAAGAGGAAGACCGGAAGCGGCGTCGAAGTAGGCCATACGCCAATTAAAACCCCGGCAACTGCACCGGCCCCAAGGGGCGCGGGGCGGTGTCCGATATGCGGCTTCGCCGCAGGGCGCGACCGGCCTCCACGCACCCGCAGCCGCCAAACCAGCGAACCACCCGAGCTACAAGGCACCCCTCCCCGCGAACCCCCGGAGGGCGTCGGCTAGGGTTTGGTCCGCATAAACATCCAAACCCCTGCCCGTCGCAGGGCGGCGACCGACCAGCGAGAAGGCCGCAGCCACCACGCGCGGGCGCGACTCTCGGGAAGGCGCTACGTGAGTCCCAACGGCTCCGACCGCTCGCCGCGGCGCCCGATGCGGCGGAAGCTGCTGCAGGCACTGACCGCGGGCCTGGTCCTGGCGACCGCCACCGGTTGCACATGGGAGGACTTCCCCCGCCTTGGTATGCCCACCCCGACCACGGAAGAGGCTCCGCGGATCCTCTCCCTGTGGCAGGGATCCTGGGCTGCCGCGCTCGCCGTCGGCGTGCTGGTGTGGGGCCTGATCCTGTGGAGTGCTTTCTTCCACCGGCGCAGCCGCACCAAGGTCGAAGTTCCTCCGCAGACCCGGTACAACATGCCCATCGAGGCGCTGTACACGGTCGCTCCGCTCCTCGTCGTCTCGGTGCTGTTCTACTTCACGGCCCGTGACGAGTCCGAGCTGCTGAAGCTCGAGAAGAAGCCCGACGTCACGGTCAACGTGGTCGGCTTCCAGTGGAGCTGGTGCTTCAACTACGTCGAGAACGTCGAGGGCTCCTCCGGCGACGCCAGGAAGGCCCCCGAGCTCGACGCGATCCCGAACCGCTACAAGGACGCCTTCCCGGCCAACGCCGGCGGCGTCTACGACTGCGGTACCCCCGGCACCCGCAACGCGCAGACCGGCAACCCGGGCCCCACCCTGTGGCTGCCCGAGGGCAAGCGGGTCCGCTTCGTCCTGACCTCTCGTGACGTCATCCACTCCTTCTGGGTGGTGCCGTTCCTGATGAAGCAGGACGTCATCCCGGGCCACACCAACGCCTTCGAGGTGACCCCCAACAAGGAGGGCACCTTCCTGGGCAAGTGCGCCGAGCTGTGCGGAGTGGACCACTCCCGGATGCTGTTCAACGTCAAGGTCGTCTCCCCTGAGCGCTACGAACAGCACCTGAAGGACCTCGTGAAGAAGGGGCAGACCGGTTACGTGCCCGCGGGCATCCCGCAGTCGGGCCACGAGAAGAACCGGGAGTCGAACATCCTGTGAGCATCCTCAACGAACCCCAGGGTGCCGCGGCAGCAGGGTCCCACTACGAGGACGAGCTGCCGGTCCGGCGCCAGAACCGTGGCAGCGTCGTGGTCAAGTGGCTGACGACCACCGACCACAAGACCATCGGCACGCTGTACCTGGTGACGTCGTTCGCGTTCTTCCTGATCGGCGGCGTGATGGCGCTCTTCATGCGCGCCGAGCTGGCCCGTCCGGGCACGCAGATCATGTCGAACGAGCAGTTCAACCAGGCCTTCACCATGCACGGCACGGTGATGCTGCTGATGTTCGCGACGCCCCTGTTCGCCGGCTTCGCGAACTGGATCATGCCGCTGCAGATCGGCGCGCCCGACGTGGCCTTCCCGCGGCTGAACATGTTCGCCTACTGGCTCTACTCGTTCGGCTCGCTGATCGCGCTGGGCGGTTTCCTCACGCCGGACGGCGCCGCCGACTTCGGCTGGTTCGCCTACTCCCCGCTGTCGGACGCGGTCCGCTCGCCGGGCATCGGCGCCGACATGTGGATCATGGGTCTGGCCCTCTCCGGCTTCGGCACCATCCTCGGCTCGGTCAACTTCATCACCACGATCATCTGCATGCGCGCCCCGGGCATGACGATGTTCCGCATGCCGATCTTCACCTGGAACGTGCTGCTGACCGCCCTGCTGGTCCTCATGGTGTTCCCCGTGCTGGCCGCCGCGCTCTTCGCGCTGGAGGCGGACCGCAAGTTCGGCTCGCACATCTTCGACTCGGCCAACGGCGGAGCGCTGCTGTGGCAGCACCTCTTCTGGTTCTTCGGCCACCCCGAGGTGTACATCATCGCGCTGCCGTTCTTCGGCATCATCAGCGAGGTCGTCCCGGTCTTCTCCCGCAAGCCGATGTTCGGCTACATGGGTCTGATCGGCGCGACCATCGCGATCGCGGGTCTGTCCGTGACGGTGTGGGCGCACCACATGTACGTCACCGGTGGTGTGCTGCTGCCGTTCTTCTCCTTCATGACCTTCCTGATCGCGGTCCCGACCGGTGTGAAGTTCTTCAACTGGATCGGCACCATGTGGAAGGGCTCGCTCTCCTTCGAGACGCCGATGCTGTGGGCGGCCGGCTTCCTGATCACCTTCGTCTTCGGTGGTCTGACCGGCGTCATCCTGGCCTCGCCGCCGCTGGACTTCCACGTCTCCGACTCGTACTTCGTGGTGGCGCACTTCCACTACGTGGTGTTCGGCACCGTGGTGTTCGCGATGTTCTCGGGCTTCCACTTCTGGTGGCCCAAGTTCACCGGCAAGATGCTCGACGAGCGTCTCGGCAAGATCACCTTCTGGACGCTGTTCATCGGCTTCCACGGCACCTTCCTGGTCCAGCACTGGCTGGGTGTCGAGGGCATGCCGCGCCGGTACGCGGACTACCTCGCGGCCGACGGCTTCACCGCGCTGAACACCGTCTCCACGATCTCGTCCTTCCTGCTCGGCCTGTCGATCCTGCCGTTCCTCTACAACGTCTGGAAGACGGCCAAGTACGGCAAGCCGGTCGGCGTGGACGACCCGTGGGGCTACGGCCGCTCCCTGGAGTGGGCGACCTCCTGCCCGCCGCCGCGGCACAACTTCCTCACCCTGCCGCGCATCCGCAGCGAATCCCCGGCGTTCGACCTGCACCACCCTGAGATCGCCGCGCTCGACGAGCTCGAGAACATCGGTCACGGCGAGAAGGCCGTCGCTGGCAGCAAGGAGGCCGGCAAGTGAAGATCCAGGGCAAGATGTTCATGTGGCTGAGCGTCTTCCTCCTCATCATGGCCGTGGTCTACGGCGTGTGGTCGAAGGAGCCGGCCGGTACCACCGCCCTCTTCCTGGCCTTCGGCCTGGCGATCATGATCGGCTTCTACCTCGGCTTCACGGCCAGGCGGGTCGACGTGGGCGCTCAGGACAACAAGGAGGCGGACGTCGCCGACGACGCCGGCGAGCTCGGGTTCTTCAGCCCGCACAGCTGGCAGCCGCTCTTCCTGGCCCTCGGCGGTTCCTTCGCGTTCCTGTCCGTCGCCATCGGCTGGTGGCTGATGTACTTCGCGGCACCGCTGATCCTGGCCAGCATCTGGGGCTGGGTCTTCGAGTACTACCGCGGTGAGAACCGCACGCAGTAGCGGGACCACTCGGGCAGGGGCCCGGACACTCCGTCAGGAGGGTCCGGGCCCCTGCCTTTGGGCGCAATCCCCGTCACTCGTTCGAGTCTCCCAGCGCGCCACGGTTGACGGGCCTTCCTAGCGTGAGGCCATGAGACACCACCCGCGCACCCGTACCGTCGTCGGCTGCACGCTGCTGGTGATCGCCCTCGGCGCGGGCGTCACCGGCTGCAGCTCGGACGGCAACCCGCTGTCCGCCGAGCCGTACGACGCGGCGGGCCAGATCTCGTTCAGCGGCCCCACCGGCGACAAGAAGACCGTCGACCCGGACAAGCCCCTGGAGGTCGTCGCCGAGGACGACGACGGCCGCATCACGGACGTCACCGCCCGCGACACCACAGGCCGCTATGTCGCGGGTGAACTCGCCGCCGACGGCAGCCGGTGGCACAGCACCTCACCGCTGGCCGCCAACGCCCAGTACACGGTCCGGGTGAGCACCGAGAACGAGGACGGGGCGCCCGGCCGCAAGGTGATCACCTTCACCACGGGCAAGCCCTCCACCACCAAGCGCCTGGGCGTCACCCTCGGCCCCAAGGCGGGCACCTACGGCGTCGGCCAGCCCATCACCGCCGAGCTGAGCGCACCGGTCAAGGACCGCGCCCAGCGGGCCGTGGTGGAGCGCGGGCTGAAGGTCACCTCCACGCCCGCGGTGACCGGCAGCTGGTACTGGGTGGACGACAAGAAGCTCCACTTCCGCCCCAAGGACTACTGGCCCGCCCGCGCCACCGTGCAGGTGCGCAGCAACCTGGAGGGCATCAAGATCAACGACCGGCTCCGCGGCGGGAAGGCCAAGCCGCTCACCATCACCACGGGCGACCAGGTCATAGCCGTGACCGACGCCGCCGCCCACCGGCTGACGGTGTACAAGAACGGCGAGGAGGTCAAGACGATCCCCGTCACGACCGGCAAGCCGGGCTTCGAGACCCGCAACGGCGTCAAGGTCGTCCTCGGCAAGGAACTCTTCGTACGTATGCGCAGCACCACCGTGGGCATAGCCGAGGGCTCGTCGGAGTCCTACGACCTCAATGTGCAGTTCGCCACCCGCATCACCTGGAGCGGCGAGTACGTCCACGCCGCCCCCTGGTCGGTCGGCTCCCAGGGCTACGCCAACGTCAGCCACGGCTGCGTCGGCATGAGCACCGCCAACGCCGAGTGGTTCTTCGGCAACGTCCGCGAGGGCGACCTGGTGAAGGTCGTGAACTCCGACGGCGACACGATGGAGCCGTTCGGCAACGGCTTCGGCGACTGGAACGTCCCGTGGGAGAAGTGGCAGCAGGGCAGCGCGCTCACGGCCGGCCCCGCGGCGCCCCAGGAGGCGGCACGGCTGCGCCCGGCGGCTGCCTGAGACGCCCCACGGAGGGCACGGGGGAGCCGCGCACCGGACACGGGACCGCGCGCCGGACACGGCGGCCCGCAGGACCGCAGCCCCGCAAGGCCGCCGGACGGAACGCCCCAGCCCCCGAGCAGGCTGGGGCTAGGTGTGCTGCAGGCGCCGGGAGCGCAGCAGGGAGGCCAGCGCCGAGGCGAACTCCACCGGGTCCACCGGCAGGGTCACGGCGGCCTCAGCCCGGCTCCAGGTGGCCAGCCAGGCGTCCTGGGGCCGCCCGATGAGCAGCAGCACCGGGGGAGCCTGGAAGATCTCGTCCTTGATCTGCCGGCACAGCCCCATGCCGCCCATCGGCACGGCCTCGCCGTCCAGCACGCAGACGTCGATCCCGCCCTTGTCCAGCTCGCGGATCACCGCGGCCGGGGTCGCGCACTCCACGAACTCCACCACAGGGACGTCCGGAGCCGGCCGTCGGCCGGTCGCCAACCGCACCTGTTCCCGCGTGTTCGCGTCGTCGCTGTACACCAGCACCGTGGCGGTCGGCTGCATGCTTCCTCCGTGACGTCAGCGTCGTAAGGACAAGCCCGTTGGGCCGGATGCTACTCCCTTGAAGACCACGTCAACACCGGTGCGGCGGGTGGAGACACTCCGAACGGCACCCCCCGGAGTGAGGGCGGGATAAGCGACCGACATAATGTCGGCGTGGCGACAGCAACGACAGTAGATACCGGGCACGCGCACCCGTCGGTCAACCGGCCGAACCTCACCAGCGTCGGAACCATCATCTGGCTGAGTTCCGAGCTGATGTTCTTCGCGGCCCTCTTCGCGATGTACTTCACCCTGCGATCGGTGACCGGACCCGACTTCTGGTCGGAGAAGGCCGACGCGCTGAACTTCCCGTTCTCGGCGACGAACACCACGATCCTGGTGCTCTCCTCGCTCACCTGCCAGCTCGGCGTCTTCGCCGCCGAGCGCGGTGACGTGAAGAAGCTCCGGGGCTGGTTCATCGTCACCTTCATCATGGGCGCGGTGTTCATCGGCGGCCAGGTCTTCGAGTACACCGAGCTGGTCAAGCACGAGGGCCTGTCGCTCTCGTCCGACCCGTACGGCTCGGTGTTCTACCTGACCACCGGCTTCCACGGCCTGCACGTGACAGGCGGTCTGATCGCCTTCCTGCTGGTCCTGGGACGCACCTACGCGGCCCGGAGGTTCACCCACGAACAGGCGACCGCGGCCATCGTCGTGTCCTACTACTGGCACTTCGTCGACGTCGTCTGGATCGGCCTCTTCGCCACGATCTACATGATCAAGTAGCCGGGCCCGCAACCGCGCGCGCTTGAAGAAGCGCACCAAGCCAGAAGCATCGACGCAGAAGATCCTGACACCGGGGTAATCCGTGAAAAAGCTCTCCGCACGACGACGCCACCCGGCGGCGGCGCTCGTCGTCCTACTCCTCGCGCTGGCATGCACCGGGGGGCTGTACGCCGTGTTCGCGCCCGCGGACAAGGCGCAGGCCGACGAAACCGCCCAGTCCCTGACCATCGAGGAGGGGAAGAAGCTCTACGCGGTCGGCTGCGCCAGCTGCCACGGCACCGGCGGTCAGGGCACCTCCGACGGGCCGAGCCTGGTGGGCGTGGGCGCCGCGGCCGTGGACTTCCAGGTGGGCACCGGCCGCATGCCGGCCGCCACCTCGCAGGGCGCGCAGGTCCCGCGCAAGAAGCCGGTCTACACCCAGGCCGAGATCGACGCGCTGGCGGCGTACATCGCCTCCCTCGGCGCCGGCCCGGCCATCCCGACCGAGTCGCAGTACGGCCCCGAGGGTGCCGACATCGCCAAGGGCGGCGAACTGTTCCGCAACAACTGCGCGCAGTGCCACAACTTCACCGGCAAGGGCGGCGCCCTGACCCACGGCAAGTACGCGCCGAACCTCGAGGACGTCGACCCGAAGCACATCTACGAGGCCATGCTCACCGGCCCGCAGAACATGCCTTCCTTCCCCGACAGCACCCTGTCGGAGCAGAACAAGAAGGACATCATCGCGTACCTGGACGAGGTCAACAGCCAGGACACCGAGAACCCCGGCGGCCTTGAGCTGGGCGGGCTCGGCCCGGTCAGCGAGGGTCTGTTCGGCTGGATCTTCGGTCTCGGCGGTCTGATCGCCGTCGCTGTGTGGGTCGCCGCTCGGACCGCAAAGGCCAAGAAGTCATGAGTAGCCAAGACATTCCAGAAGAGAACCTGCCCGCAGCGCAGGACGACGCCTACGGCGCGGTACGTGTGGCGGACGAGAAGAACCCGTTCGCCGACCCGGGGCTGCCGCCTCACGAGCACCGGAGGCAGGACATCGACGAGCGGGCCGCCAAGCGGTCCGAGCGCACGGTCGCCCTGCTGTTCACGGTCTCCATGCTGGCCACTATCGGCTTCATCGCCGCCTTCGTGGCGATCCCGGTCGACGAGATCGTCTACATCTTCCCGTTCGGTCACGTCAGCGCGCTGAACTTCGCGCTCGGTGTGACGCTCGGCCTCTCCCTGTTCACCATCGGCGCCGGCGCGGTCCACTGGGCCCGCACGCTGATGTCCGACGAGGAGCTGACCGACGAGCGGCACGCGATCGAGGCCGGGTCCGAGGTCCGCGCCAAGGTCATGGACGACTTCCGCCAGGGCGCGAAGGAGTCGCAGCTCGGCCGGCGCAAGCTCATCCGCAACACCATGTTCGGTGCGCTGGCCCTGGTGCCGCTGTCCGGCGTCGTGGTCCTGCGCGAACTGGGCCCGGCGCCCGGGGACAAGCTGCGCCACACCCTGTGGTCCAAGGGCAAGCTGATCATCAACATGAACACCGGGGAGCCGATGCGCCCCTCGGACATCGTGACCGGCTCCCTCACCTTCGCCAAGCCCGAGGGCCTGGAGGAGCACGACCACGACTTCCAAAACGAGATCGCCAAGGCCGCCCTGATGCTCGTCCGCATCCAGCCGGAGGACATCAAGGACAAGCGCACGCTGGAGTGGGGACACGAGGGCATCCTCGCGTACTCGAAGATCTGCACCCACGTCGGTTGCCCGATCTCCCTGTACGAGCAGCAGACGCACCACGTGCTCTGCCCCTGCCACCAGTCCACCTTCGACCTCTCCGACGGTGCCAAGGTGATCTTCGGTCCCGCCGGTCACGCTCTCCCGCAGCTGCGGATCGGCGTGAACGATGAGGGCTACCTCGAAGCGCTCAGTGACTTCGAAGAGCCCGTCGGTCCTGCATTCTGGGAGCGCGGATGAGCACCAACACCAGCACACAGCCCCGCTCTCGCGGGAAGGCGCCGGCCGGCGAGCGCGTCGCCGACTGGGCGGACGGCCGGCTCGGGGTCTACTCCCTGGCCAAGGCCAACATGCGCAAGATCTTCCCGGACCACTGGTCCTTCATGCTGGGCGAGATCTGCCTGTACAGCTTCATCATCATCATCCTCACGGGTGTGTATCTGACGCTGTTCTTCCACCCGTCGATGAACGAGGTGGAGTACCACGGCAGCTACGTCCCGATGCAGGGCCGGCTGATGTCGGAGGCGTACGCCTCCACGCTGAGGATCAGCTTCGACGTCCGGGGCGGTCTGCTCATCCGGCAGATCCACCACTGGGCCGCGGTCGTCTTCCTCGCCGGCATGTTCGTGCACATGATGCGCGTCTTCTTCACCGGCGCGTTCCGCAAGCCGCGTGAGATCAACTGGCTGTTCGGCTTCCTGCTGTTCGTGCTCGGCATGTTCACCGGCTTCACCGGCTACTCGCTGCCGGACGACCTGCTCTCCGGCACCGGTGTCCGCTTCACCCAGGGCGCGATCCTGTCCGTGCCGATCGTCGGCACGTACCTCTCGATGTTCCTGTTCGGCGGGGAGTTCCCCGGCACCGACTTCGTCGCGCGGTTCTACTCGATCCACATCCTGCTGCTGCCGGGCATCATGCTCGGTCTGGTGGTCGGCCACCTGATCCTGGTCTTCTACCACAAGCACACGCAGTTCGCGGGTCCCGGACGGAACAACAAGAACGTCGTCGGCATGCCGCTGCTGCCGGTGTACATGGCCAAGGCGGGAGGCTTCTTCTTCCTGGTCTTCGGCTTCATCGCGCTGCTCGCCGGCATCGCCTCGATCAACCCGATCTGGAACCTGGGCCCGTACCGCCCGGACATGGTCTCCACCGGAGCCCAGCCCGACTGGTACATGGGCTTCGCCGAGGGCCTGGTCCGCGCCATGCCCGGCTGGGAGATCAACTTCTGGGGCCACACCCTGGTCCTGGGCGTGTTCGTCCCGCTGGTGCTGTTCGGCCTCTTCCTCGGGGTCATCGCCCTGTACCCGTTCATCGAGTCCTGGATCACCGGGGACAAGCGCGAGCACCACATCCTGGACCGCCCGCGCAACGCCCCGACCCGTACGGCCTTCGGTGTCGCCTGGGTCACCGGCTACATGATCATGCTGATCGGTGGCGGCAACGACATCATCGCCACGCACTTCAACCTCTCGATCAACGCGGTCACCTGGTTCGTCCGGATCGGGTTCTTCGCCGGCCCGGTCATCGCGTTCATCGTCACCAAGCGGATCTGCCTCGGCCTGCAGCGCCGGGACCGGGACAAGGTGCTGCACGGCCGCGAGTCGGGCATCATCAAGCGCCTGCCGCACGGTGAGTTCATCGAGGTGCACGAGCCGCTCAGCCAGGAGGCCCTGTACACGCTCACCGCGCACGAGCAGTACAAGCCGCTGGAGATCGGCCCGACCGTCGACGAGCACGGCGTCGAGCGCAAGGTGAAGGGCACCGAGAAGGTGCGCGCCAAGCTCAGCAAGGCGTACTACGGCGAGGAGTCCCAGATTCCGAAGCCGACCGTCGAGGAGTACAACGAGATCACGAGCGGCCACGGCCACCACTGATCGCTGCACTCGCCACGCCACCTGAAGGGCCCCGTCCGGTCTGCGGACGGGGCCCTTCGGCATACCCCGGGCTGGATAGGGTGGTGCCCGAGACCCAACCGTGTTTTCTACGACCATCAGGAGCGGCTATGAGCGCTGTGACCCCCGCTGGAGGCGACACCGCGGCGGGCCGCTCCTGGCCCGCCTTGCTGAACGGGCTGCTGGACGGCCGGGACCTCACCGCGGACGACACCGCCTGGGCGATGGACCTGATCATGCGGGGCGAGGCCACCGACGCGCAGATCGCCGGGTTCGTGGTGTCGCTGCGCGCCAAGGGAGAGACGGTAGAGGAGATCACCGGCTGTGTCCGGGCCCTGTACGAGCACGCCAATGTCATCGAGGTGCCCGGGGAGACCGTCGACATCGTCGGCACCGGCGGCGACGGCGCCCGCACCGTCAACATCTCCACGATGTCCTCGATCGTGGTCGCCGGCACCGGCGCCAAGGTGGTCAAGCACGGCAACCGGGCCGCCTCCTCGGCCTCCGGCGCCTCCGACGTCCTGGAGAAGCTCGGCGTCAATCTGGAGCTGACCCCGCGGCGGGTGGCCGAGGTCGCCGAGGAGGCCGGGATCACCTTCTGCTTCGCGGTGAAGTTCCACCCCGCGCTGCGCCATGTGGCCGCCGCCCGCTCGCAGCTGGGCGTCCGCACGGTGTTCAACTTCCTCGGACCGCTGGCCAACCCCGCCCGGGTCAAGTGCCAGGCGGTCGGCGTCGCCGACCCGCGGATGGCGCCCATCATGGCGGGCGTGTTCGCCGAGCGAGGCAACTCCTCGCTGGTGTTCCGCGGCGACGACGGTCTGGACGAGCTGACCACCACCGCCACCTCCCGGGTGTGGGTGGTCCGCGACGGCACGGTCATCGAGGAGACCTTCGACCCGCGGGACGTCGGCATCGAGCTGGTGCCCGTCGAGGCGCTGCGCGGCGCCGACGCCTCCTACAACGCGGAGGTCGCCCGGCGGGTGCTGGACGGCGAGCGGGGCCCGGTGCGCGACGCGGTGCTGCTGAACTCGGCGGCGGCGCTGGTCGCGCTGCGGCCGGGCAGCGGCTCGCTCACCGAGCAGATCCGGGCCGGGATGGAGCAGGCCGCCGAGTCGATCGACTCCGGCGCCGCCCGGCGCGTACTGGAACGCTGGGTGGCCGTCAGCAACGCCTGACGCCCCACGGACGATGTCCCGCGATCCGGACACGGGTTGCGGGACATCGCTGTGATCGCCTACGTTCCTGTCCAGGTCATGAGTGACAGTCATCAGGCCCCGGCCGACTGTCCGGCAACCCTCCGTCCGTGGCGGGGTGCCCCGGGTGAAGACCAGGCCGTATGGCAGCAAGGCCTACGGCAAGCGCGGACCCCTCGCGACACCAGGGGTCCTGGTCCATCGAGGGAGTCTTCCGTGAGCAAGCGAATGCGTTAGGGCCGTTTCCTTCGGCCCGCCTCCGCACACCCTTCACACCCTTCTTCCTTTCACCTTCTCGGCCGGTGGTGTGTTCCCGGCCGCCTTTGCCTTCACGGGAGTTCCCCATGTCTGTCGTCACCCCTGCCGCCGACGTGTCCGTTTGTGCCCCGCTGCCCGTTCTGGGGAGGGATGTCACCGTTCCGCTCGTCACCGGCGGCGAGGTCACCTACGCCGCGCTCGACTACGCCGCCAGCGCCCCCGCCCTCCAGCGCGTCTGGGACGACGTCGCCGCCTACGCGCCCTACTACGGCAGCGTGCACCGCGGCGCCGGATACCTCTCCCAGCTCTCCACCGACCTGTTCGAGAACTCCCGCCGGACCGTCGCCGAGTTCCTCGACTGCCGCGCCGACGACCAGGTGGTGTTCACCCGGTCCACCACCGACTCCCTCAACCTGCTGGCCTCCGCGCTCCCCGCCGGCTGCCAGGTCTTCGTCTTCGAGACCGAGCACCACGCCTCGCTGCTGCCCTGGCGCGAGGCACGGGTCACCTACCTCGACGCGCCGGACAGCCCCCGGCGGGCCGTCGAGACCCTGGAGCGGGCGCTGGCCGGCCGCGACCCGCACGGCCCGGCCCTGGTCTGCGTCACCGGCGCCTCCAACGTCACCGGCGAGCTGTGGCCGGTGCGGGAACTGGCCGCCGCCGCCCATGCGCACGGCGCCCGGATCGTGCTGGACGCCGCCCAGCTCGCCCCGCACCACCCGGTGAGCGTCCGCGACCTGGACGTCGACTGGGTCGCCTTCTCCGGGCACAAGCTGTACGCCCCCTTCGGCTCCGGCGTCCTCGCCGGGCGGCCCGACTGGCTGCGCGCGGCCGAGCCCTACCTGGCGGGCGGCGGCGCCAGCCGTAAGGTCGGCCGGCGCGCGGACGGGGGAGTGGACGTCGAGTGGCACGAGGGCGCCGCCCGGCACGAGGCCGGCTCGCCCAACGTCATCGGCGCCTACGCCATCGCCTCCGCCTGCAAGGCGCTCACCGAGGCCGGCTTCGGCACGCTGGTGGCGCGGGAGCAGTACCTGATCCGCCGGGTGCGCGAGGCACTGGCCGGCGTGCCCGAGGTGCGCTTCCTGTCGCTGTTCGGCGAGGACGCCCCGCGCGTCGGCGTGCTGTCCTTCGTCGTTGGCGGCTGGAACAGCTCCCACTTCGCCGCCGCGCTGTCCGCCGAGTACGGCATCGGCGTGCGCGACGGCCTCTTCTGCGCCCACCCGCTGGTGCGGACCCTGCTCGGCGCCGAGGCCCAGGCCCAGGGCGAGTGCGGCGCCCCCGAGGCGGCGCCGGGGGAGAAGTCCCTCAACGCCATCCGCGTCAGCTTCGGCGCGGGCACCCCCGACGAGCACGTCGACCGCTTCGTGACCGCCGTCAAGGAACTGGTCCGCGACGGCGCCCGCTGGACCTACCACACGGTGGACGGCCGCTGCGTGCCGGACACGTCGGCCTGACGAGGCTCTGTCGCCGAAGCGGCGACCGACGTCGGGAGCCTGGTGCCCAACAGGATGAGGCGCAGGGCGCGTTCGGTGGCGTCGGTGAGGAGTTCGGGGGCTCGTCGGAGGGCTTCGGGGAGGGTCATGGGGGCGGGGAGGATGCCGTGGCAGGCGTCGACGCCCGGGACCTGGTGGGCGCCCTCGCCGAGGGTGCCGGCGAGGGCCAGGCCCGCTCAGCCCGGGGAAGTTGCCGGGGACCGCGAGCAGCGCACACAGCGACAGGGCCACGCACAGGGCGGTGCCCGAACGGAGATTCAGGGTCACGCCATCGAGGGTGCATCCGCGGGGTGAGCGATGGATGAGCCCCCTATGGCGTCGGTCACCGGCGGCCGGGACACGACCTGGTCGCTGGGCGTCGGCTCGGGCCGGGTGGCGCTCGGCGACGGTGTCGGCGAGCCGCTCTCCAGCTCCACCTTCGCCGGCACCTCGGGTTCCCGGGGGCTGTCGGTGAGGGCGAAGCTGGTGGCCGCGATACCGAGGGGGATCAGGACGACGGCCGCGAGGGCCGCGAGTCGGCGGGAGAAGACCATGTCACCGATCCTGCCGCCGCCTTCGCGAACTCCGGATGAGCCGGAGATGAAGAACTCTTCATCCGGCGAGGCGCGGCCCCCCGGGGCCGGAGGCCTCACCCGGGGCCGGCAGGTCTCAGTTGTCCAGCCCGATGGCGAACGCGGCCTCGAGGTCGTGCTGCGAGTACGTCCGGAAGGCGACGTGCGTGTCGGTCGCCTCCACCCCCGGGATCTTGCTGATGCGGCCCGGGATGACCTCCGCCAGGTCCTCGTGCTCCTTCACGCGCACCATGGCGATCAGGTCGTAGGTGCCGGTCACGGAGAAGACCTCGCTGACGTTCTCCAGCGCGGCGATCTGCTCCGCGATCTCGGGGATCCGGTCCACGCTGGTCTTGATGAGGACGATCGCGGTGATCACGGCTGGTTCTCTCCCTCGGAGGCCGGTGCAGGGGCGGCCTTCACTCTAGTCGCCCGGCCGAACCGGACCCAGGCGAAGAGGAAGCCCAGGCCGAAGCCCACCAGATGGGCCAGATAGGCCACCCCCGGACCGTCCGGGGCCTGCTGCCGTGCCGCCGCCCACTGCAGCGCCGCCCAGAACGGCAGGACCACCCAGGCGGGCAGCCGCACCGGCAGGAAGAAGGCGAACGGCAGCAGACTGGTGACCCGGGCGCGCGGGAACAGGAAGAGGAAGGCGCCGAGGACCGCCGAGATCGCCCCGGAGGCGCCCACCAGGGGCTGCTCCGACCGCGCGTTCGCCGCCGCGTACCCCAGCAGCGCGAGGCAGCCGCAGCCGAGGCAGAAGAAGGTGAACTGCACGCGGCCCATCCGCGCCTCGGTCATCACCCCGAAGACGTGGAGGAAGAGCATGTTGCCGAGCAGATGCACCCAGCTCGCGTGCACGAACAGGGCGGTGGCCGGGGTGAGCACCGCCGCCGGGGACCCCTCGAACAGGTCTGCGGGGATCACGCCCCAGCGCCGGAACCAGGCCCGCTGCGCCGCGAGCAGCTCGTCCCCGGCGCCGTACAGCGGATTGAGGCCGGAGGCCGGTCCGAGCAGGAAGACCACGCAGCACAGGACGATCAGGGTGCGGGTCACCGGGGCCGGCGAGCTGAGGCCCGCCCCGTCGGCGGCCGGCGCGCTCCAGATGCGGATCATGGCTACAGAGCATGACGTAACCGGACGCAACCGTACAGAAAGCCTCGCGGCCGTGGACGGGCGGGCGGCGGGGAGCCCCCAGGCCGTAGGGTTACGAGCCATGACGGACCGCGTGCGCGGGGCGTCGCCGACAATGGAAGCCCAGAAGGAAAAGAGCCAAGGCCCGATGACGGTTCCCCTGCCGACCGCCACGACGCGGTGGCGCTGCACGCTCTGCGGCAATCTCACCCGCTTCGACGTGACCCGCTCGTCGAAGGTCGTGGAGTACGTCCACCTCGATCTGGCCGGAGAGCCCAAGGTCGAGGAGCGCGAGGTGCTCAGTGAGACGATCGAGTCGGTGCGGTGCCGCTGGTGCAACGCCGTGGACCAGGTGGAACTCGTGGACAGGCCGGGCGCCGGCTCCTGAAGGAAGGGGGTCCCTCCCGCTCGAGCGAAGTCGAGAGTGGGGGAGGGCCCCGCTGACGGTGACCCCGCTCGCGGGGTCACACACAGGCATTGGGGTGTGACGGATGGTGGAGACCGCAGGCGGGGGGCCGCAGGACGGCACCGCTGAGGTGCTCGACCGTCCGCTGCCCGACGGGGTGCGCCGCCGCGTCGTGCAGATCGTCTCCGCCGGCTTCGGGCAGCTGACCGTCTCGGAGCTGCCCGTCCAGCTGCGGCAGTACGCGCGCTTCGCCCCGAACCGCAGAGCCAAGTTCGCGGGCAACGCCATGGCCGCCGCGCTGGAGACCGACCCGCTGTTCCGGCAGCGGATCGGGGAGAAGCTCAGAGAGGCCCAGCCGGAACTCGCCGGCGCCCTCGACTCCGGCTCCCCGCCCCCGGCCGCGGATCCGCTCGACGTGGCGGCCGCGGCCTATGTTCTGCGGCCGCCGGGCTGGGTGAAGCTGGTGGCCGCCGCCGGCGAGGAGGTCCAGCGGGCCGACGCCGAGCGCGCCGACGAGGAGATGCGGGCCGAGGTGGAGCGGCTGCGCGCCGAACTCGCCCGGGCCCGCGAGCACACCAAGTCGGAGACCGAGCGGCTGCGCGGCGAGCTGGAGACGGCCCGCAAGGAGGCCGAGTCGCTGCACCGCAAGCTGCGCAGCGCGCTCAGCGACGTCAAGCGCGGCGAGGCGGCGCTGCGCAAGCTGCAGGGCGAGATGGAGGCCGTGCGCGCCGAGGGGCAGGCCCAGGTGTCGGCCGCCGAGAGCGAGACCCGGCGGCTCAAGGCCCGCCTCGGCGAGACGGGTGCCGCGCTGGAGGTGGCCCGCCGGGCGGCCCGGGAGGGCCGCAGCCTGGAGGACATGCGGGTGCGGCTGCTGCTCGACACCGTGCTGGACGCCGCCCAGGGACTGCGCCGCGAACTCGCCCTGCCGCCGGTGTCCGTGCGGCCCGCCGAGACCGTGGACGCCGTGGAGCCGGGCCGGATGACCCCGAAGGACATCGCCGCCCGCGCCCTCTCCGAGAACGACCCGGCCATCCTGGACCAGCTGCTCGCGCTGCCGCAGGCCCATCTGGTCGTCGACGGCTACAACGTCACCAAGACCGGCTATCCCCAGATGCCCCTGGAGAAGCAGCGCCTCAGGCTGCTGGGGCAGCTGGCCCAGCTCGCCGCGCAGACCGGCGCCGAGGTCACCTGCGTCTTCGACGGGGCCGAACTGGCCGCGCCGGTGCTGCTGGCGCCGCCGCGCGGGGTGCGGGTGCTGTTCTCCAAGCCCGGGGTCACCGCCGACGAGCTGATCCGCCAGCTGGTGCGCGCCGAACCGCCGGGCCGGCCCGTCATCGTCGTCTCCACCGACCGCGAGGTCGCCGACGGGGTCGCCCGCGCCGGCGCACGCCCGGTGGCATCGGCGGTGCTTCTCAAGCGGCTTTCCTGATATTCATCAGGCACTCGGCAAGCGGCTTTCCTGACACTCGGATCACTTCCGTCCCCCGTGCAACGTAGCGTCCCTATGCCCGAATTGACGGAACCGCCACGCAACGTAGCGTCAATCGGGCATCACTGCAGGTGAGTTGAGGGTAAATAAACGCGCTGTAGCGGAGATTTTGTGGCCGGGGATTTGAACTGATCACAAGAACATCATTAGGGTCTGCTCGAACCCGCGACCGCGCGATCACTCTCGAGAAGGAGCTCGTCTCCGTGGCGTCCCACCGTCGTCCCAAGCAGCCGAGCCGCGCACGTGTGACCGTGCTCACCACCGCTGCTGCTGCCGCTGTTGCCCTGAGTTCTCAGGCCGCCAATGCCGCTCCGAGCGAGAAGCCGAGCAAGGACGAGGTCAAGGCCAAGGTCGACAAGCTCTACGAGCAGGCCGAGAAGGCCACCGAGAAGTACAACGGGGCCAAGGAGAAGCAGGAGAAGCTCCAGAAGGAGATCTCCACCATCCAGGACGACGTGGCCCGCGGTCAGCAGGAACTCAACGAACTGCGCGACGGCCTCGGTTCGATGGCAAGCGCCCAGTACCGCAGCGGCGGTATCGACCCCTCCGTCCAGCTGCTGCTCTCCTCCGACCCGGACGACTACCTCGACAAGGCATCCACCCTCGACCAGCTCAGCGGACAGCAGGTCGAGGCGCTGAAGAAGATCCAGGAGAAGCAGCGCGAACTCGCCCAGCAGCGCTCCGAGGCGGCCGAGAAGCTCAAGGACCTCTCCTCCACCCGCACCGAGCTGGGCAAGAAGAAGAAGGAGGTCCAGAGCAAGCTCGCCGCCGCGCAGAAGCTGCTCAACAGCCTCACCGCCGAGGAGAAGGCGCAGCTCGCCGAGGAGCAGAACCGCGCCAGCCGCGCCGCCGAGCGCGACGCCCTCAGCGCCAATGTGCCGCCCGGCTCCGGCCGCGCCGCCGCCGCCTTCGCCGCCGCGCAGAGCAAGCTCGGCAGCCCCTATGTCTACGGCGCCACCGGCCCGTCCTCCTTCGACTGCTCGGGCCTGACCTCCTGGGCGTACGCGCAGGCCGGCGTTCAGCTCCCGCGCACCTCCCAGGCCCAGACCGGCGCCGGCACCAAGATCTACTCGGTGGACCAGCTCAAGGTCGGCGACCTGGTCTTCTTCTTCAACGACCTGCACCACGTGGGTCTGTACGCGGGCAACGGCCAGATCATCCACGCCCCGCGCACCGGCACCGTGGTGCGCTACGAGTCGATGAACACCATCGGCGGCCCGTTCATGTTCGGCGTCCGCGTCTGACGGACCCCGCACCAGGTCTGACGAACCCCCGCACCAGGTGCCTCCGTTCGGGGGAATCACCACGCCGCCCGGCAAGCCTGCGCCCCGCCTGTGACCTGCGTCGCAGGCGGGGCGTCACCGTGCGTGGCGGCCGAGGTCGTTGGCCGGACTCCGGGCTCGGGGCTACTGTCTGCCGCGTTTCCCGTCCGCGAGCGGAAGGAGTGCGGCTTCCCGTGGGGTCCCATCGCCGCCTTGCACCGTCCTCCGGTGTCGACCGGGGGGCCACCGTCGCCGTCGGTCTGCTCTCCGCGGCGGCCGCCGCCCTGGCCGCCGTACCGGCCGCGGCCGCACCCGCCGACGACACCCGCTCCGAGGTGGACCGCCTCCACCGGCAGGCCGAGAAGGCGATCGAGGCGTACAACAAGGCCGGCGAGCGGGCCGGCCGGCTGCGCGGGCAGATCCGCACCGCCCAGGACGAGATCGCCCGGCAGCAGGAGCGAGTCAACACCCTGCGGGAGTCGCTCGGTTCGCTCGCCGGGGCCCAGTACCGCTCCGGCGGCCTCGACCCCTCCCTGGAGCTGCTGTTCTCCGACGACCCGGCGGACTACCTCGACAAGGCGTCCGTGCTGGACCGGATCACCGGCCGCCAGGCCGGACAGCTCAGAACCCTGCACCAGGCGCTGCGCACCCTCGCCCAGGAGCGCTCCGCCGCGGCCGGGAAGCTGTCCGAGCTGGAGCGCAGCCGCAAGTCCGCCGCCGCGCACAAGCGGACCGTCGAGCGCAAGCTCGCGAAGGCGCGGCGGCTGCTCGACTCCCTCCCCGGCGCCGAGCGCGCCGCCTACGAACGCGCCACCCGCTCCGGCCGCGGCGACCTGCCCGGCCCTCCCGGCGCCGCCCCCGCCTCCTCGCGTGCGGCGGCCGCCGTCGCCGCCGCCCGCTCCGCCCTCGGCAGGCCCTACGTCTGGGGCGCCAACGGGCCCTCCGGGTTCGACTGCTCCGGGCTGACCCAGTGGGCGTACCGGCAGGCCGGGGTGTCCCTGCCGCGGACCTCGCAGGGCCAGCGGTACGCCGGCCGGCAGGTCCCGCTGTCCGAGGCGCGCCCCGGCGACCTCGTGATCTACCGCTCCGACGCCGGCCATGTCGGCATGTACATGGGCAACGGTCGGGTGATCCACGCCCCGTATCCCGGCGCGCCGGTGCGGTACGACCCGGTCGGCATGATGCCCGTCTCGTCGGTCACCAGGGTCTGACCACAGCGGGCGGGCGCCCGTACCCTCAGAAAGGTGGCTGGTCGAAGGCGGGTGTCGGGGGCGTCGGTGGTGGCGCTGTGTCTGCTGCTCGTCGCCCTGGTGGCGTGCGGCGGACCGCCGGTCGCCGACTCCGCACGCGCCGAGGTGCAGTCGCTGCTCGACCGGCGGGCCCGTGCCGTCCTCGACCGCGACCCCGTGGCCTACGCCCGCACCGGCGACCGCACCGGCTACGACAGGCTCAGCGCCGTACCGCTGGCCGACTGGTCCTACCGGGTGACCGCCGTGCGGCGCACCGGCGACACCGCCACCGCCCAGGCCGACCTGAGCTACCGCGTCCGGGGCCACGACCACGCACCGGTCACCACCGTCCGCACCCTGCGGCTGAGCCGCGGCGCCGGCGACCGCTGGAGAGTCGACTCCGACCGCCCCGCCCGCAAGGCCGGCCAGCAGCTGTGGGACCAGGGCACGGTGCGCGTCGCCCGGGGCGCGCGCAGCCTGGTGCTGGGCGTGGGCCGGCCCGCGGACCAGCTGCGTGACTACGCCGAGTCCGCCGACCGCGCGGTCCCCGCCGTCTCGGACGCCTGGGGACGCCCCTGGCCCCGCCGCGTGGTCGTCCTGGTCCCCGAGTCCCTGCAGGGCATGGCGGGCCTGCTGAACTCGCCCGCTTCCTCCTACCGGGGCATCGCCGCCGTCACCACCGGCGAGACCGGCACCGGCAGGCGGGCGCCCGCGGACCGGATCATCGTCAACCCGGACGCCTTCGGCCTGCTCGGCGACTCCAGCCGCCGGGTGGTCCTCACCCACGAGACCACCCATGTCGCCACCCGCACCCACACCACGGCCGCCACCCCGCTGTGGCTCTCCGAGGGTTTCGCCGACTGGGTCGGCTACCGCAGCGGTGAGCGCACCCCCGCCGAGGCCGCCCCGGAGCTCGCCTACGCCGCCGGCCGCGGCGACCTGCCCACCGCCCTCCCCGACGACGAGGACTTCGGCTTCTCCGGCGACGCCGACCGCCTCGCCCGCGCCTACGAGAGCGGCTGGCTCGCCTGCCGCCTGATCGCCGACCGCTGGGGCGAGGACCGCCTGGGCGAGTTCTACCGCGCCGTGGGCGCCCACGGGCAGCGCGAGGGCGCGGTCGAGTCCGCCATGAAGACCGTCCTCGGCACCACCCGCGAGGCCTTCACCGCCCAGTGGCGCGACTACCTGCGCTCCGAGCTGGGCTGATCCAGCTCCCCCTCATGCGCCGGCCTCAGGAGGAGGGGACGCCCGCCTCCGGGGTGCGGGTGCGGTGAGCGGGGGCCGGGGAGGACGGCACGGGCCGGGGGACGGTGTCGGTCCACAGGCGGCGGGCCGCCAGCAGCGTGGCGGCCACCAGCAGGCCGTTGCGCAGGGCGAGCAGGGCGATGCCGAGGGCGTCGCCGGCCACCACCTCGGCGAAGAAGACGGGGAACTCCAGCACCGTGACCGGGCAGGCGGCCAGGACCAGGACGGCCGGGAGCGTCATGCGGCTGCTGCGGAAGCACAGGCACACCGCGGCCAGGCCGACCAGCCACACCATGTACTGCGGGCTGATCACCCGGCTGGTGGTGGTGAACAGCAGGACGGCCGTGAAGGCCGCGTCGGCGACGGTGTGCGCCTCGAAGCGGGCGGCCAGCACCCGCCACAGCAGCAGCCAGGCCAGGGCCAGGCCGGTGAGGACGAGCGCACCCGTGCTCACCCAGGACACATGCGGTCCGAGGAACTCCACCGAGCCGTAGTTGAGCAGCACCTCGCCCTCCCAGCCGTGGTGCCGGGCGACATGGAAGACCAGCGCGCCCAGCGACTCGACCTCGGTGCCCCGGTCCCGCTGGAAGGTCAGGAAGGCGAAGGAGCCCGGCATCAGCATCGCGAACAGGACGGCGACGGCGGCGGCCGTCGCCAGCGCCGACGTCCAGGTGCGGCGCCGGCGCGCCCCGAGCAGCAGCATCGCCGGCCACACCTTCAGCATCGCCCCGAACCCGGCGAGCGCCCCCATCAGCCGCGGGTGCCGGGCGCCGGCCACCACCGCGGCGACCGCCACCGCGGTCACCATCACGTCGTAGCGGGCGTACACCGTCGGCCCGAGCAGCGGCACGCCCGCCACCCACATCCACGCCCCGCGTCCGGACCGGCCGGCCCGCCGCCCCGCGTGCACCAGCAGGGCCAGCGTGACCGCGTCGGCGACGCAGGCCAGCACGAAGAACGCGGTGGCGTACTCGAGGAACGGCAGCAGGCCGGGGGAGAGGATCGCCAGGGCGGCGGCGGGCGGGTACTGCCAGGTGACGTCGTTCAGCGGGAACGTTCCGTCGCCCAGGACGCCGTACCAGCGCTGGTAGATCACGGAGACGTCGCTGGTGACGTCCGGGCCGGGGAAGGTGATCACCTTCAGGACGAACAGCAGCAGCGCGGCGCGGGTGAGACCCCAGACGGTCAGGAGCCCGGCGAGGGCTGCCCCCCGTGCGGCCGTCGTCTTCACGTGATCTCGTCCCGTCGCTCCGGGGGCTGCTGACCGGCCCATGATGTCCCGAGAAGCTGTGCGGGATCCAGCAAGCCCGGCTCCGACCGGGTCGGCTAGGGTCGGCGGCGATGCACAAGACCCTGATCGTGACCAACGACTTCCCGCCCCGCCCCGGCGGCATCCAGGCCTTCCTGCACAACATGGCGCTGCGCCTGGACCCGGACCGGCTGGTCGTCTACGCCTCCACCTGGAAGCGCTCCCGGGAGGGCATCGCGGCCACCGCCGCCTTCGACGCCGAGCAGCCCTTCACCGTCGTACGCGACCGTACGACGATGCTGCTGCCGACCCCCGGCGCCACCCGGCGGGCCGTCGGCCTGCTGCGCGAGCACGGCTGCACCTCGGTGTGGTTCGGCGCGGCGGCCCCGCTCGGGCTGATGGCACCGGCGCTGCGCCGCGCGGGCGCCGAGCGGATCGTGGCCACCACCCACGGCCACGAGGCCGGCTGGGCCCAGCTGCCCGCCGCCCGGCAGCTGCTGCGCCGGATCGGCGATTCCACGGACACGATCACCTACCTCGGCGAGTACACCCGCTCCCGGATCGCCACGGCACTGACGCCCGAGGCCGCCTCCCGGATGGTGCAGCTGCCGCCCGGCGTCGACGAGAAGACCTTCCACCCGGCGTCCGGCGGCGACGAGATCCGGGCACGGCTCGGGCTGACCGACCGGCCCGTCGTCGTCTGCGTCTCCCGGCTGGTGCGCCGCAAGGGCCAGGACACCCTGATCCGGGCGATGCCCGCGATCCTGGCGGCCGAACCGGACACCGTGCTGCTGATCGTCGGCGGCGGCCCCTACGAGAAGGACCTGCGCCGGCTCGCCCGTGAGACCGGTGTCGCCGCCTCCGTCCGCTTCACCGGCCCGGTGCCCTGGGAGGAGCTGCCCGCCCACTACGGCGCCGGGGACGTCTTCGCCATGCCCTGCCGCACCCGGCGCGGCGGCCTGGACGTCGAGGGCCTCGGCATCGTCTACCTGGAGGCCTCCGCCACCGGCCTGCCCGTCGTCGCCGGCGACTCCGGCGGCGCCCCGGACGCGGTCCTCGACGGCGAGACCGGCTGGGTCGTCCGCGGCGGCGACGAGACCCAGACCGCCGACCGCATCATCACCCTCCTCGGCGACGCGGAACTCCGCCGCCGCATGGGCGAACGCGGCCGCTCCTGGGTGGAGGAACGCTGGCGCTGGGACACACTCGCCGAGCGCCTCAAAACCCTGCTGTAGAGCAACACCCCCCAGGGGCGCGGGGACCACCTGAAACCCCGGGCGCGCCCAACACCCTTAGGGGCGCGGGGAACTGCGCGCCCAGCCCCAACCCACCCGCACCCGCCCACGGCGGCGAACCACAACGGCGTTGAAGACCGCGAAACGGCGCCCCCGGGAAAACTCCCGAGGGCGCCGTCAACCTGCTCAATCCCGAAGAACTACTTCGCGTAGATCGCCTCGATCTCGTGCGCGTAATCCTTCGCGACAACGTTCCGCTTCAGCTTCAGCGACGGAGTCAGATGCCCCGACTCCTCCGTGAACTGCGCCGGCAGAATCCGGAACTTCCGCACCGACTCCGCCTTCGACACCGCCGCATTGCCGTCGTCGATCGCCGTCTGGATCGCCGCGATCAGATCCGGATCGTCCCGCAGCGACGCCGCCGTGGAGCCGGCCGGCTTGCCGTTCTCCTCGCACCAGCGGGCCAGGAACTCCTCGTCGATGGTGACCAGCGCGCCCACGAACGGCCGCCCGTCGCCCACCACCATGCACTCCGCGACCAGCGCGTGCGCCCGGATCCGGTCCTCGATCACCGCCGGCGCGACGTTCTTGCCGCCCGCCGTCACCAGGATCTCCTTCTTGCGCCCGGTGATCCGCAGGTAGCCGTCCTCGTCCAGGGTGCCGATGTCCCCGGTGTGGAACCAGCCGTCGGCCAGCGCCTCGGCCGTGGCGGCCGGGTTGTTCCAGTACTCCTTGAACAGGTGCTCGCCGTGCAGCAGCACCTCGCCGTCGTCCGCTATCCGCACCACGGACCCCGGCAGCGGCTGACCGACCGTGCCGATCTTCTGCCGGTCCCACGGGTTGAAGGCGGTCGCCGCGCAGGACTCGGTCAGGCCGTAGCCCTCCAGCACCGTGAAGCCGATGCCGCGGAAGAAGTGGCCGAGCCGCTCGCCCAGCGGGGCGCCGCCGGAGATGGCGTACTCGCCGCGTCCGCCCAGCACCGCCCGCAGCTTGCTGTAGACGAGCTTGTCGAACACCTTGTGCTTGATCTTCAGGCCCAGCGCCGGGCCCGACGGGGTGTCCAGCGCCTG
This sequence comes from Streptomyces thermocarboxydovorans, assembly GCF_039524635.1. Lineage (NCBI taxonomy): Bacteria > Bacillati > Actinomycetota > Actinomycetes > Kitasatosporales > Streptomycetaceae > Streptomyces > Streptomyces thermocarboxydovorans. The sequence continues at coordinate 48,871 of NZ_BAAAGU010000027.1, forward strand.
GCTGTAGGCGATCGCCGTGTCGGCGGCCTTGTCGAAGATCTTGCCCTTGCCCTCGGCCTGCGCCTTGGCCCGCGCCGAGTTGTAGACCTTCTCGAAGACCCGCGGCACACCCAGCACCAGCGTCGGCCGGAAGGCGGCCAGCTCGTCCGTGAGCTGCTTGATGTCCGGCACACAGCCCAGCTTGATCGGCGCCATCATCGGCGCGATCTGCACCAGCCGGCCGAACACGTGCGCCAGCGGCAGGAACAGCAAAACCGAGCACTCGCCGGTGCGGAACAGCGGACGCAGCCGCTCCACGATGTTGCCGCACTCGGCGAAGAAGCTGCGGTGGGTGAGCACACAGCCCTTGGGGCGGCCGGTGGTGCCCGAGGTGTAGACGATGGTCGCCGGGTCGTCGGCCTTGGCGACCGAGCTGCGCTCGTCGACCGTCTCCTCGGTGACGCCCTGCCCCAGACGCCCCAGCTCCTCCAGCGCGCCCGCCTCGATCTGCCACACGTGCTTCAGCTCGGGCAGCCGGTCGCGCACCGACTCCACGGCGGCGGCATGGGCGTCGAGCTCCACCAGGCAGGCGGTGGCACCCGAGTCGCCGAGGATCCACGCCACCTGCTCCGGCGAGCTGGTCTCGTACACCGGCACGGTGATCGCGCCGGCGCTCCAGATCGCGAAGTCCAGCAGCGTCCACTCGTAGCGGGTGCGGGACATCAGGCCGACGCGGTCGCCGGGCTGGACGCCCGCCGCGATCAGGCCCTTGGCGGCCGCCCGCACCTCCGCGAGGAAGGCGGTGGCCGTCACGTCCTGCCAGGCTCCGGCGACCTTACGGGCGATGACGGCGACATCCGGGTGCTGCGCGGCGTTTCTGCGGACGATGTCGGCCAGATTGCCGTCCGCTGGGACCTCGTACAAAGCCGGAAGGCTGAACTCGCGCAAGACTGCTGCTCCTCTTAGGGCGCCGACGCCACGACGGTGTGCGATGCGACGGTGCGGTCCAAGGCTCGGGAGTGCTCGCGACATTCAGAAGTTGAAATCCCGAGCACGACTGGACTGCCCGGACGTTACCCGCCGGTATGGCTTCTACGACAGGGGGGCCCGGCGAGATGTTCGCTGCGTCACACAGGTTGGGGTTCCCAAGCGCACAGTAGTCCACCCCGCTCCCGACGAGCCAGTAACCGCAGGTCCCGGCCCCAGGTCTGCACAAGTACGCTGCATCTTCATGGCATCCACACCTGCCGGGAACCGGAGGACACGCGTCCATGTGGTCAGCGACGTGCACGGCAACGTGCGCGACCTGACCCGGGCCGGGGAGGGCGCCGATGCCCTGATCTGCCTGGGTGACCTGGTGCTCTTTCTCGACTACGCCGACCACTCGCGCGGCATCTTCCCCGACCTGTTCGGCGTGGAGAACGCCGACCGCATCGTGGAGCTGCGCACCGCGCGCCGCTTCGAGGAGGCGCGCGAGTTCGGCAGACGGCTGTGGGCCGGCATCGGCATGGACCGGGCGGCGGCCATCGAGAAGGCGGTGCGCAAGCAGTACGCCGAGCTGTTCGCCGCGTTCCCCACCCCGACGTACGCCACCTACGGCAATGTCGACATACCGCCCCTGTGGCCGGAGTACGCCTCGGACGGCACCACCGTCCTGGACGGCGAGCGGGTCGAGATCGGCGGCTGGACCTTCGGCTTCGTCGGCGGCGGCCTGCGCACGCCGATGCGCACCCCGTACGAGATCAGCGACGAGGAGTACGCGGCGAAGATCGAGGCGGTCGGCGAGGTCGACGTGCTGTGCACCCACATCCCGCCGGAGGTCCCGGAGCTGGTCTACGACACCGTGGCGCGCCGCTTCGAGCGCGGCAGCCGGGCCCTGCTGGACGCGATCCGGCGCACCCGGCCGCGGTACGCGCTGTTCGGGCATGTGCACCAGCCGCTGGTGCGGCGCATGCGGATCGGGGCCACCGAGTGCGTGAATGTCGGCCACTTCGCGGGCACCGGTCGGCCCTGGGTGCTCGAGTGGTGACGCGATGTCCCAGGTCGGGTGAGTTCGGCCGGACCGGCGCGCGGTAGCCTTCACGCTGCACCGAACGTGCGCGTGCAGCTTGCGCACGCCGATACGACACGGCCCGCATCCGGAGGAGCCACGGCGATGGCGGAACACACCAGCTCGAGCATCACGATCGAGGCGGCACCGGCCGAGGTCATGGGGGTGATCGCCGACTTCGCCCGGTACCCGGAGTGGACCGGTGAGGTGAAGGAGGCGGAGGTCCTCAAGGAGGACGACCAGGGCCGCGCCGAGCAGGTGCGCCTCGTCATGGACGCGGGGGCGATCAAGGACGATCAGACGCTGGCGTACACGTGGCGCGGGGAGCACGAGGTCTCCTGGACGCTGGTGAAGTCGCAGATGCTGCGGGCTCTCGACGGGTCGTACGTCTTGAAGCCGACGGGGAGCGGTTCCACCGAGGTCACGTATCAGCTGACGGTCGATGTGAAGATTCCGATGCTGGGGATGATCAAGCGGAAGGCGGAGAAGGTCATCATCGACCGGGCGCTGGCGGGGTTGAAGAAGCGGGTGGAGTCGGGGGTCTGAGCTTCGGCGCGTCTGTCGGTTTGGTGAGGGTCGTCCGTCGGTCGGTCGTGGCCGGCTGCGGCCGGGTGGGGGCTGGTCGCGCAGTTCCCCGCGCCCCTTGGGTGAGTTGCAGTCGCCTTGGTTGGCAGGTGCCCGGTGTTGCGGTGACGTGCGCGGTTCCCCGCGCCCCTGGGGAGGGCGCCCGGCGTTCCGAAGACCGCTCCGTTACCGTTCACGTTCATGCGCACCCTCCTGATCACCGGGCCGGGGGGCAGTGGACGTACGACCGTTGCCGCCGCCACCGCCGTTGCCGCGGCTCGTGCGGGCGCCCGGACGCTGCTGCTGGCCACCGACCGGACCGACACGCTGACCCCGGTGCTCGGTGCCGGGGCCGTCCCGGGGCTGACCACCCGCTTCCTGGATGCCGCCGCCGGCTTCCGGGAGGACCTCGCCGCCCTGCAGGAGCGTGCCGCCTCCGTCCTCGACCTGTTCGGCGCCTCCCGCCTGGACGCCGAGGAGATCACCCCGCTGCCCGGCGCCGAGGAACTGGCGCTGCTGCGGGCGCTGCGGGACGCCGCGCTGGCCGAGGAGCACGATCTGCTCGTCGTCGACCTTCCTCCCGTCGCCCGCGCCCTGGATCTGCTCGCTCTCCCCGAGGAGCTGCGGCGCTGCCTGCGCCGGCTGCTGCCGCCCGAGCGGCAGGCCGCCCGTGCGCTGCGCCCGGTGCTCGGGCGGCTGGCCGGAGTCCCGCTGCCCGCCGAGTGGCTGTACGAGACGGCGGCCCGGTGGGATGTCGAGCTGGGTGCCGCCGAGGCGGTGCTCGCCGATCCCGGCACCTCCGTCCGCCTGGTCGCCGAGCCCGGTCCGGCCGGTGCCGACGCGGTCCGCACCGCCACGCTCGGCCTGGCCCTGCGCGGTCTGCGCACCGATCTGCTGATCGCCAGCCGGGTCCTGCCGGAGCATGTGGCGGACGCCTGGCTGGCCACTCCGGTCGCCCAGCAGCGCAAGGTGCTGGAGGAGTGGCGGGAGACCCATCGGGTCCATGCCGTCCCGCATCTCGGCCGGGATCCGCGCGGCCTGGACGACCTCGCCGAGCTGGGCCTGCCCGGTGCCGATGCCGTGCCCGGCCGGGTCGAGTGGCCGGTCACCGACCGGCTCGCCGAGGACGGGGTGCTGGTCTGGCACATCCCGCTGCCCGCCGCCCGCCGCGAGGACCTGGACCTGATCCGGCGCGGCGACGAACTCGCGGTCACCGCGGGCCCCTTCCGCAGGACCGTTCCGCTGCCGTCGGCGCTGCGCCGCTGCACCGTGGACGGCGCCTCCCTGCGCGAGGGCGAGCTGCGCATCCGGTTCCGGCCGGATCCGGCGCTGTGGCCGCGCGGCCGGTGATGGCCGTGCGGCCGTTCGGGTAACGTCGGAGGGGCTCACCGTAGTCAGGAGTCCGTCATGAGCGAACAGCTCCCCCCGCCCGACGACGCACGCGACGGCGCTCGCGACCACGCAGGGGACGAGGCCCCGGACGACGCACGGGCGGACAAGACCCCCGCCGAGGACGTCCCTGTCGAGGACGTCCCAGTCGAGGACGTCCCTGTAGCAGATGTTCCCGTGGTGGACGCGCCCGCCGACGGCCGGTCCCAGGAGGCCGACCCGGACGCCTGGGCCACCGCCGTCGCCGAGGACCTCGAGGCGGAGAAGGCCCGCCGCCGCGCTCAGCACGGACCGCCCCCGGGCTCCGCCGCCGAGGAGCTGAAGAAACTCGTCGACACCGTGGCCGAGAAGCTCTCCGGACTGCAGTCACCGCTGCTCGGTGCCGTCGCAGGGCCCGCCGCGCAGCAGGTCGTGCGCCAGGTCGTGGAGCAGGCCAGAGCCGCGGTGGAGCCGGTCATCGAACGCAATCCTGACGTCTTCGACCACCTCGCCGCGGCCGGCAGCGAGCTGCTCGCCGCCTACCGCTCCGCCGTGCAGGGCCAGGAGCGCCGCTGGACCTCCGGTGCCCAGCGCGACGCCCGCGACGTCACCGAGCGGCGCGACCGCGGGGACGAGTCCGGGCCCGGCGAGCGCATCGATCTGGACTGAGGGGCCCGAAGGGGAGCCGGTCCCTCGGAACCCGTTCACCGTACGGACGCCGCGAAATCCGGGGCAGCGCCTCGGGTACCGTGGGCGGTAGCGGGGCTCGACCGAAACTGAGGGATTCATGGGACTCACCATCGGCGTCGACATCGGCGGCACGAAGATCGCGGCCGGCGTGGTCGACGAGGAAGGCAACATCCTCTCGACCCACAAGGTGCCGACCCCGGGCACGCCCGAGGGAATCGTGGACGCCATCTCCTCCGCGGTGGAGGGAGCGCGCGCGGGACACGACATCGCCGGCGTGGGAATCGGTGCGGCCGGCTACGTCAACCGTCAGCGTTCCGAGGTGTACTTCGCGCCCAACATCCACTGGCGCAACGAGCCGCTGAAGCAGAAGGTCGAGGCCCGGGTGGGCCTCCCGGTCGTCGTGGAGAACGACGCCAACGCAGCGGCCTGGGGCGAGTACAAGTTCGGCGCGGGCAAGGGACACCGCAACGTCATCTGCATCACGCTCGGCACCGGCCTCGGCGGCGGCATCATCATCGGCAACAAGCTGCGCCGCGGTCACTTCGGCGTGGCCGCCGAGTTCGGCCACATCCGCATGGTGCCGGACGGTCTGCTGTGCGGCTGTGGCTCGCAGGGCTGCTGGGAGCAGTACGCCTCCGGCCGCGCCCTGGTCCGCTACGCCAGGCAGCGCGCCAACGCCACCCCGGAGAACGCGGAGCTGCTGCTCTCCCTGGGCGACGGCACCCCGGAGGGCATCGAGGGCAAGCACATCTCCATGGCCGCCCGCCAGGGCGACCGGGTCGCCGTCGACTCCTACCGCGAGCTGGCCCGCTGGGTCGGCGCGGGACTCGCCGACCTGGCCTCGCTCTTCGACCCCTCGGCGTTCATCGTCGGCGGCGGCCTCTCCGACGAGGGCGAGCTGGTCCTCGGCCCGATCCGCAAGTCCTACAAGCGCTGGCTGGTGGGCGGCAACTGGCGCCCGGTGGCCGAGGTCCTCGCCGCCCAGCTGGGCAACAAGGCGGGCCTGGTGGGCGCGGCGGACCTGGCCCGCGAGCCCGACCCGATCATGTAACGCCGTCCAGGGAACCACGGGACCACAGAGCGACTGCCGCACCTTCAGGGGCGCGGGGACTGCGCGGCCGGGCGCGACGCACCGGCGCCGGCGCACGACCTCGCGCCCCGGTCCGTGGGCGTACATTGATCCGCATGGAGCCGCTGCCCAACTCCCGTACCGAGCCGGACGGTTCTCCCCTTCTCCGCGTGCTGAGCTACAACGTCCGCTCGCTGCGCGACGACACGGCCGCCCTGGCCCGGGTCATCAAGGCATGCGCCCCCGACCTGGTCCTCGTCCAGGAGGCCCCCCGCTTCTTCCGCTGGCGCAAGAAGCTCGCCCAGCTCGCCCACGCCGCCGACCTGGTGATCCTCACCGGAGGCGCCACCGCCGCCGGCCCGGCGATCCTCTGCTCGCTCAGGGCGACGGTCGAGCGCACCGAGGACGTCCTGCTCCCGCTCACCCCCGGCCTGCACCGGCGCGGCTTCGCCACCGCCGTCGTCCGTTTCGCCGGGGCCCGCCTCGGCGTGCTCAGCTGCCATCTGTCCCTGGACACGAACGAGCGATACCAGCAGGGCGGCATGCTGCTGGACCGGCTGGCGGCCCTGGGCACCGAGCACGCGATCGCCGGCGGCGACCTCAACGAACGCCCCGACGGCCGCACCTTCCGCCGGCTGGCCGCCGAGCTCCAGGACTGCTGGGCCACCGCCCCCTGGGGCACGGAGCACACCTGGACGCCGGGCAACCCCTACCAGCGCATCGACGCGATCTTCGCGACCAAGGGCATCGAGGTCCTGGGCTGCGGCGTCCCCACGGAGCACCCCGGGGTGAGAGAGGCGGACCTCAGGGCGGCCAGCGACCACCTGCCGGTACTGGCCGCGCTCAAGGTCCCGGCGGGGTGAGGGGCGGGCGTGTCACCAACGTCCCGGGACAGCACAGCTAGGGCCTTTCGTTTGGATCAGCCTGCGGGAATCGCCGGCGCGCCTTGTCAGCACCGGCGAGCGGGGTCTGGTGCGTGCAGCTGCAAGGCGGAGGAGGGCGCCGATGCGGAGCATCGGCAACCGACGACAACGCCGCAGATGCGCGTGCCAGACCCCGCGCCCGCGGGCTGATCCAAACGACAGGCCCTAGACGACCGCGCCGCGCCCCGGGTCGTCGTCCTCCTCGTCGTCCGTGCGCATCCGCATCACCAGGGTGGCGACGCCGCCCAGGAAGCCGCCGATGGTCGCCGTGGTCAGCCACCACGACATCTCCCAGCCCAGCAGCACCGCCAGCAGGAGCAGCACCGGACTGCCCAGCACTCCCAGCCAGGCGAACCTGGCGGTGGTGTCGGCCTCCGGCAGCGGGGGCGGCTCCGGGGGCACGAAGTGGCCCTCGTCGCTCTCGTCGAGGTCGTCGTCGGACGGCTCGGCCACGCTGTAGTCGCGCGGGCCGACACCGGGGGCGAAGGCGACCGAGCTGCCGAGCGGCCCGGCCGGTCCGCCCTCCGTCTTCTTCGGCGCCTCTCCCTTCGGCGCCTCTGGGTCCACCGCGCTCTCGCCGTTGGTCTCGGACTCCAGCAGCGCCAGGTCCTCCACCGACTTGAAGGGCTTGGCGCCCGGAGGGTCCGGCGGCTCCTCGCCGTACCCGGCGACGATCGCCGCCCACGCGGCCTCCTCGTCGAAGGGGACGTTCTGCTCCCCGGGCTCATGGCCCTCGCGCCGGTCGCGGTCCTCGCGCTCCTCGCGGTCCTCGCGCCCCGAGTCGTGCTCAGCCACCTGCGGTCGTCCCTTCCTTGCCGAGACCGGGCTCCTTGACGGCTCCAGGCGCGAGCCGGCCGATGAACGCGGTGCTGACGTCCGTCCAGGAGATCCGGGCGAGGATCCGGTCCGAGTCAGTGGGCGGTACCACATGGTCCTGCGGGCTGCGCAGCAACAGCAGCGGCCGCGTGACCTGCGGCAGCTCACGGTCCACCTCCGCGTACCAGTCCTGCCAGCCGGTGACCCGCAGGTCCTCCCAGCGCGTGCCGTGCCCGGGCAGCAGCGGCAGCGAGACCGTCAGGCCCTGCCCGGCCAGATGCGCCGCCCACGGGCGCAGCGAAGCGGGCGGCCCCGTGAAGCCGTGGCAGAGGAGAACGGCGGTCTCGCCGCCCTGGTGGTGATACGGCTCGGCTCCGGTCAGGAGCGGCACGTCGGCCTCCTGTTCCTGGGACGGCGGTTGCAGGACCTTCACCGTACGCGACCGCACTGACACCGACCAGGGCCGTCGGAGCCTTCCGCTGAGCTTGGGGTTAAGGTCTGAGCGACACACACAGGAGGCACTCGGTTGTTGTACGGCGCGATGAAGGTGACCATCGGGGGGCCGCTCAGGCTCGCCTTCAGGCCCTGGGTGGAAGGCCTGGAGAACGTCCCCGCCGAGGGTCCCGCGATCCTGGCCAGCAACCACCTGTCGTTCTCCGACTCGTTCTTCCTGCCGGCCGTGCTGGACCGCAAGGTCACCTTCATCGCCAAGGCCGAGTACTTCACCACACCCGGAGTGAAGGGCCGGCTCACCGCCGCCTTCTTCAAGGGCGTGGGCCAGCTGCCCGTGGACCGCTCCGGGGCGCGCGGCGCCGGTGAGGCCGCCGTGAAGAGCGGCATCGAGGTGCTTCAGCGCGGCGAGCTGTTCGGCATCTACCCCGAGGGCACCCGCTCGCCCGACGGCCGCCTCTACCGCGGCAAGCCCGGCGGCCTGGCCCGGGTGGCGCTCGCCACGGGCGCGCCCGTGATCCCGGTGGCCATGATCGACACGGAGAAGATCCAGCCGCCCGGGAAGATCGTCCCGAAGCTGATGCGGCCGGGCATCCGGATCGGCCGGCCGCTGGACTTCAGCCGCTACCAGGGCATGGAGCACGACCGTTTCGTGCTGCGCGCGGTGACCGACGAGGTCATGTACGAGATCATGAAGCTGTCCGGCCAGGAGTACGTCGACATGTACGCCACCGCCATGAAGCGGCAGCTCGCCGAGGCGGCCAAGGCCGAGAAGGCGGCCAGGGCCGCGCTCGCGCAGGCGGCGAAGGAACAGCGGCAGTCGGAGTAGGCTTCGGGCCCTCCGATCGGGGGTGGGGGAGTTGGCCAAGCGCGAGCGGGTCGTGAGGATGTCGGTCGAGCTGCCGCTGTGGCGTGCCCTGACCGCATACCGCGTGCTCACCATGGTGTACGCCATCGGTCTGTTCGTCACCGCGCACGAGAAGTTCGCCCGCCCCTGGGTCGCCATCGCCTACTACGCGGTGCTCGCGGTGTGGACGCTGGCCACGCTGCCCCGGGTGCGGAACGCGGCCTGCTGCACCAAGGGCTTCCTCGCCGCCGACCTCACCATCGCGCTGTCCGGCATCCTGCTCACCCTGGTCGCCGACTCGCCGGAGCGGATCGAGTCCGGCGGGCCCACCCTGCCGTCGATATGGACCGCCGGTTCGGTGCTGGCCTTCGCCATCAAGGGCGGCTGGCGCTGGGCGGCGCTCGCCTCCAGCCTCGTCGCCGTGGTCAACCTGATCGAACGCGGCAGCCCGGCCCGCGACACCGTGCACAACGTGATCCTGGTGTGGGTCGCCTCCATCGCCATCGGCTACGTCGTCGAGGTGGCCCGCGCCTCCGAGCGCACCCTCGCCCGCGCCCTGGAGATCGAGGCCGCGACCCGGGAGCGGGAGCGGCTCGCCCGGGACATCCACGACGGCGTGCTCCAGGTGCTCGCCATGGTGCAGCGGCGCGGCGCGGTGATCGGCGGCGAGGCGGCCGAGCTGGGCCGGCTCGCCGGCGAGCAGGAGGTGGCGCTGCGCACCCTGGTCTCCGGCGGCCTGGTGCCGGTGTCCCGGGCCTCGGAGGACGCCGCCGAGGGAGCGGTGGTGCGCACCGTGGAGGAGCCCGACGAGGACACCGGGGACGAACCGGTCGACCTGCGGGCCCTGCTCGCCCCGTACGCCGGGGCCCGGGTCAGCCTCGCCGAGCCGGGCGCGCCGGTGCGGCTGGCACCGGCCGCGGCGCGGGAGGTGGCCGCCGCCGTCGGCGCGGCCCTGGACAACGTGCGCAAGCACGCCGGGGAGCAGGCGCGGGCCTGGATCCTGGTCGAGGACGAGCCGGACGAGGTGATCGTCACCGTCCGCGACGACGGGCCCGGCATCCCCGAGGGCCGGCTCGCCCAGGCCGAGGGTGAGGGACGGCTCGGGGTGGCCCTGTCCATCCGGGGCCGGCTGCGGGATCTGGGCGGCAGCGCGGACGTGGTGTCGGTGCCCGGCCAGGGCACGGAGGTCGAGCTGAGGATTCCCAGGGCCGGGAACGGCCCGGACGAGACGAAGGACGCACGGGGGAAGGCGGAACGGAGATGACGGACACGAACGAAGGCGGCGCGCCGGTCAAGGTCATGGTGGTCGACGACCACCCGATGTGGCGCGACGCGGTCGCCCGCGACCTGTCCGAGTCGGGCTTCGAGGTGGTCGCCACGGCCGGCGACGGCGACCAGGCGGTCCGCCGTGCCAAGGCCACCGCTCCGGACGTGCTGGTGCTCGACCTGAACCTGCCCGGCAAGCCCGGCGTCCAGGTCTGCAAGGAGGTCGTGGCCGGCAACCCGGCGATACGGGTGCTGGTGCTGTCGGCGAGCGGTGAGCACGCCGACGTCCTGGAGGCGGTGAAGTCGGGCGCGACGGGCTATCTGCTGAAGTCGGCGTCCACCGAGGAACTGCAGGACGCGGTCCGCCGCACCGCCGCCGGCGACCCGGTGTTCACCCCCGGCCTGGCCGGGCTGGTCCTCGGCGAGTACCGCCGCCTCGCCTCCGAACCGGCGCCCGCCCCCGACGAGGACAGGTCCAGGGCGCCCCGGCTGACCGAGCGGGAGACCGAGGTGCTGCGCCTGGTCGCCAAGGGGCTGAGCTACAAGCAGATCGCCGAACGGCTCGTCATCTCCCACCGCACCGTGCAGAACCACGTGCAGAACACCCTCGGCAAGCTCCAGCTGCACAACCGGGTCGAGCTCGTCCGCTACGCCATCGAACGCGGCCTCGACGACGCGTGAGACGCGGGTCACACTGACCCTTCGTCAGGCACCCGCGGCGAAGGGACTGTGCCATGCGCGTCGGAGTACTGACCGGGGGCGGCGACTGCCCCGGCCGCAACGCGGTCATCCGGGCCGTCGTCCGCAAGGGCGTCCAGGAGTACGGCTACACCTTCACCGGCTTCCGGGACGGCTGGCGGGGCCCGCTGCTGGACCGCACCGTCCCCCTCGGCATCCCGGCCGTCCGCCCGCCCTGAAGGCCATGCGGGACGACGCCATCCTGATCAACTCCAGCCGCGGCGGCCTCATCGACACCGCCGCGCTCGTCGACGAGCTGCGCGCCGGCCGCTTCACCGGCGTCGGTCTCGACGTCTACGAGGCGGAGGCGGGCCTGTTCTTCCTCGACAAGTCCCTCACCCCCGTCGAGGACGACGTCCTGGTCCGCCTCGTCACCTTCCCGAACGTGCTGGTCACCTCGCACCAGGCGTACTACACCGTGGACGCCGTCCCCGAGATCATCGAGACCACGGTGCGCGACGTCCTCGACTACACCGCAGGCCGCCGCTCGGAGAACGTGCTGGTGCCGCGGAGCTGACCGATCAGCTCACGGACGATCGCCGCCCCGTTCAGCGTCAGCACCGACTCCGGGTGGAACTGCACGCCCGCGAAGCCCGGACCGCGCAGGGCGTGCACCTCGCCCGAGGGGTCGCGGCTCACCTCCACCCGGTGCGCGGCCAGTTCCGCGGCCGCCTCGTCGTCGCAGTGCGCCACGAAGCTGTTGTAGAAGCCGACCGTCTCCGGCCGCCCGAACAGGTCGATCCTGGTCTGCGCGCCCTGGTGGGGCACCTGCTTGCGGACGATCTCCAGCCCCAGTTCGGCCGCGATCAGCTCGTGCCCGAGGCAGACCCCGAGCACCCCCTGCCGGTGCGATGCCAGCGCCTTGGCGGTCAGGGCGCGCAGCAGGCGCATCTTCGGATCGCCGGGGCCGGAGGGGTCGCCGGGGCCGGGCCCGAGCACCAGCGGCCCCTCGTGCCCGAGCACCGTCTCGCGCAGTCCCGGCTCGTCGTAGCGCCGGACCGTCACCTCCAGACCGCCGGAGCGCAGCACATGCGCGAGCATCGCCGTGAAGGTGTCCTCCCCGTCCACCACCAGGGCGTGCCCGGTCAGCTCGGCGGACCGCTGCTGCATCCGCAGCCAGAACGGCGCGAGCGAGGCCCGCCGCCCGTCCAGCGCGGCCCGCACCCGGGGGTCGTCGGCCAGCCGGGGACGTGCCCGCTCCGCCCGCGGACGGGCGGGCCGCACGCCCAGCGCGGCGAGCACCCCGGCCGCCTTGGCATGGGTCTCCGCCACCTCGCCCGCCGGGTCCGAGCCGCGCACCAGCGTGGCCCCGACCGGCATCCGCAGCCGACCGGCCGCGTCGATGTCGGCGGTGCGGATGAGGATGGGCGAGTCCAGGGTCTGGGCGCCGCCCGCGTCCCGGCCGAGCAGCGCCAGCGCGCCCGCGTAGTAGCCGCGCCCGCCGGGCTCGTACCGCTCGATCACCCGGCAGGCGTTCTGCACCGGCGAGCCGGTGACGGTGGCCGCGAACATGGTCTCCTTCAGCACCTCGCGCACATCCAGCGTGGTCCGGCCGCGCAGCTCGTACTCGGTGTGCGCCAGGTGGGCCATCTCCTTCAGCCTGGGCCCGACCACCACACCGCCCATGTCGCCGACGGTGCACATCATCTTCAGCTCCTCGTCCACCACCATCGACAGCTCCTCGATCTCCTTGCCGTCGGCGAGGAAGCCGAGCAGGTGCTCGGGGGTGGGCCCCTCGGCGGGGTAGCGGTAGGTCCCGCTGATCGGGTTCATCACGACGGTCCCGCCGGAGACCCGCACATGCACCTCGGGGCTGGCACCCACCAGCGTGCGGTCCCCGGTGTGCACCACGAAGGTCCAGTAGGCGCCCCGCTCGCTCACCAGCAGCCGCCGGAACAGGGCGAGGGCGTCGGCCCTGCCGAACCCGGGGATCTCGCCCCGGTACGTGCGCCGGATCACGAAGTTCGCGCCCTCGCCGCGCCCGATCTCGTCCCGCAGCACCCGGCCGACGATCTCGCCGTACTCCTCGTCGCCGACGTCGAAGCCGCCGCCCTCCACCCGCACCGCGTGGTCCGGAAGCTGCTCCAGCGCCTCGGACAGGGGCAGCGTGCCGGACTCCTCGGGCGTCAGCACACTGAGCGGTGTCCCGTCGTCGCGGACGTCGAAGCCGCGCTCGCGGATCTGCCGGAAGGGGACCAGGGCGAGGCCCTCGCCGGGCAGGTCGGCGAGGCGCTCGTGCCGCGTGACGGGGCCGACGAGGACCTCGACCGTGTCGTGGTCGTGGCCCGGTGTGCGGCGGCGCAGCAGGGCGAACGGGCGGGGATCGTCGAGCAGACCGAGCAGGTTCACGGGTCCGGGCTCCTTGTCAGGGTCTCGTGGGAGACGACCGGAACGAGGGAGCGGGCCCGCCGCGAAACGCCGAAGGCCGCCCCTCGGGCGGCCTTCGCGAAGTTCTGGGAACGCGCAGTCAGCGGGCCGCCGGGAGAGCGGTCCACCACCAGTTCTGATTCTGGGCCGAATGCGCGAGCATGCCCCGACCCTAGCGCATCGGCGGCGCCGGCGGCGGGCGGCGCGGGGCAGCCTCGTCTCACTTGGTGAGCTGCGGGATGGACGGGGCGGCCGACCCCGTAATGTGGAGGTCGTGACCGTGAACGCTAAGACCAGCACGAGCGCTGGCAACACCTGGCGAAACCTGCCCGCGGCGCAGCAGCCCGAGTACCCCGACCCCGAGGCTCTGCGCGCAGTGATCGCGGACCTCGAGTCGTATCCGCCGCTCGTCTTCGCGGGCGAGTGCGACCAGCTGCGCGCCCGGATGGCGGCCGTCGCCAAGGGAGAGGCGTTCCTCCTCCAGGGCGGCGACTGCGCCGAGGCGTTCGACGCGGTGTCCGCCGACCAGATCCGCAACAAGCTCAAGACGCTGCTCCAGATGGGCGCCGTGCTCACGTACGCCGCCTCGGTGCCCGTGGTGAAGGTGGGCCGGATCGCCGGCCAGTACTCCAAGCCGCGCTCCAAGCCGACCGAGACCCGCGACGGCGTGACCCTGCCGTCCTACCGGGGCGACTCGGTCAACGGCTTCGAGTTCACCGAGGAGGCCCGCGTCCCGGACCCCGAGCGGCTCAAGCGGATGTACCACGCCTCGGCCTCCACGCTGAACCTGGTGCGCGCCTTCACCACCGGCGGCTACGCCGACCTGCGCCAGGTGCACGCCTGGAACCAGGACTTCGTGAAGTCGTCCCCGTCCGGTCAGCGCTACGAGCAGCTCGCCCGCGAGATCGACAACGCGCTGAACTTCATGCACGCCTGCGGGGCCGACCCGGAGGAGTTCAAGACCGTCGAGTTCTACTCCTCGCACGAGGCGCTGCTGCTCGACTACGAGACGGCGCTCACCCGCGTCGACTCGCGCACCGGGCTGCTGTACGACGTCTCCGCGCACATGGTGTGGATCGGTGAGCGCACCCGGCAGCTGGACCACGCGCACATCGAGTTCGCCTCGAAGATCCGCAACCCGATCGGCGTCAAGCTGGGCCCGACCACGACCGCCGAGGAGGCGCTGCAGTACATCGAGCGCCTGGACCCGGAGCGCGAGCCGGGCCGGCTGACCTTCATCGTCCGGATGGGCGCGGACAAGATCCGCGACAAGCTGCCCGAGCTGGTCGAGAAGGTCACCGCCTCCGGTGCCACCGTCGCCTGGGTGACCGACCCGATGCACGGCAACACCTTCGAGGCGGCCTCCGGGCACAAGACCCGCCGCTTCGACGACGTGCTCGACGAGGTGAAGGGCTTCTTCGAGGTCCACAAGGCGCTCGGCACCCACCCGGGCGGCATCCATGTGGAGCTGACCGGCGACGACGTCACCGAGTGCGTGGGCGGCGGCGACGAGATCTTCGTCGACGACCTCCACCAGCGGTACGAGACGGCCTGCGACCCGCGGCTCAACCGCAGTCAGTCGCTGGACCTGGCCTTCCTGGTCGCGGAGATGTACCGGGACCAGTGACCGGCCGGCGGCCGCCCGAGTGGTGACAGAAGCAAAGAGTGGGGCGCGGATCACATGCGATCCGCGCCCCGCGGCACTTTTCCGGCCACCCCCCGACGGGTAAGGTTAGGTTTGCCTCACCGATCCAGGGGGTCGGGATGGCACGACCCTTGGACTCGACCGGGAGGTGACCGCGTGTACGTCTGCAGTTGCTTCGGCATCACCGAGCAGCAGGTCAAGAAGCACGCGGAGGACGGTGCCTGCACCCCCCGCCAGATAGCGTCCGCCTGCAAGGCCGGCACCGACTGCGGGTCGTGCGTACGCCGCATCCAGGCGCTCCTCGGCCGCGGCACCTGCCCGCGGCGCGAGCTGGCCGACCAGGGCAAGCCGGTACTCGCCGAGGTCACCACTCTGAACCGGGCCGCCTAGCCCCCGCCCGCGGCCGGCTCCGGTCAGCTCTCCGGCTGCTCGATCACCTGGGCGATGTAGAGCGCCTCGCCGAGCTTCTCCACCAGCTCCAGCTGGGTCTCCAGGTAGTCGATGTGGTGCTCCTCGTCGGCGAGGATCGACTCGAAGATGTTCGCGGACGTGATGTCGCCCTTCTCGCGCATCAGCTTGATCCCGCGGCGCAGCCGGTCGATGGCCTCGACCTCGATCTGCTTGTCCGCCTCGAACATCTCCTTGACGGTCTGGCCCACCCGCACATGGAACAGCCGCTGGTAGTTCGGGAGCCCCTCCAGGAACAGGATCCGGTCGGTGAGCACCTCGGCGTGCTTCATCTCGTCGAACGACTCGGCCCGTGTGTACTTGGCCAGCTTGTACCAGCCGAGGTTCTCCTGCATCTTCGCGTGCAGGAAGTACTGGTTGATCGCGGTCAGCTCGGCGGTCAGCTGCTCGTTGAGGTACTCGATGACTTCGGGGTCGCCCTGCATCGCGGAGGCTCCTTCCACACGGAACTGGCGGGTTGCGCCGCATGATTCCACCGGTGCAGAAGATCGTCCAGTAAGTCTCTACTTAGTAAGTAAGTACAGGCTTAGTCCGTTTTGACCTGTCTTTTCAGTCTCTTTCGCTTTGCCCTGCTGTAAGGGGGGCAGGTCATGGGCATCGGTCCGGGTCTGTCAGGATGGAGACATGGGTCAGCCGGCGGAACGCGAATCGGGGGAGCGCACAGGAGAAGGAGCGGCACGGCTCGAGCTCCCGCCGGGACAGCGACTGCAGCGGGGCTGGCCGGTCACGCACTACGGACCGGTACCGAAGTTCCGGCCCGAGCGCTGGGAGTTCCGGGTGTTCGGCGCCACCGCCGACGGCGAGAAGCACTGCTGGACCCACGAGGAGTTCACCGCACTGCCGTACACCACCGTGGTGGCGGATCTGCACTGCGTCACCAAGTTCAGCATGGTCGGGGCGGAGTGGGGCGGCATCCCCGCCCGCACCATCCTCGAGATCGCCCCGCCCGCGCCCGACGTCACCCATGTGATGGTGTGGGCCGAGTACGGCTACAGCGCCAACCTGAGGCTCAGCGACTTCGCCTCCGAGCGCACCCTGTTCGCCACGCACAAGGACGGCGAGCTGCTCACCGCCGAGCACGGCTTCCCGCTGCGGCTGATCGTCCCCCATCTGTACGCGTGGAAGGGACCCAAATGGGTCCGCGGCGTGGAGTACATGACCGCCGACCGCCGGGGCTTCTGGGAGGAGCGCGGCTACCACAACATCGGCGACCCCTGGAAGGAGCAGCGCTACTCCTACCAGGAGGAGCCCGGGGACGGCCCCGAGCTCTGAGACTCCCGCTCGCGGCGCCCTCGCGGGTCAGCCGTCGCGCAGCTTCTTCAGCCGCTCCACGTCCGCCGCGTGCCCCTCCTTGCCGCCCGGGGTCTCGATGATCAGCGGGACGCCCTCGGTCGCCGGATGGGTCATCAGCGCCCGGAACGGCTCCTCGCCGATGTGGCCGGCGCCGATGTTGGCATGCCGGTCCTTGTGCGCGCCCACCACGTCCAGCGAGTCATTGGCGTGGATCAGCCTGAGCCGGCCCTCGCCGACGGTGTCCACCAGCTGATCCAGCGTCCGGTGCATCCCGTCCGGCCCGGTCAGGTCGTGGCCGGCCGCGAAGACATGGCAGGTGTCCAGGCACACCCCGAGCCTCGGATGGGCGTCCAGCGCCTCGAAGTACGGCCCGAGATCCCAGGTCCGCGAACACAGCGAGGCGCCCTGGCCCGCCGTGGGCTCCAGCAGCAGATACGGGTCGTCGTCCCGGGTCAGCTCGTCCAGCAGCGGCAGCATGCGCTCGCGCACCTGCTTCAGCGCCACCGAGCGCTCCCGCCCGCCGGTCGCGCTGCCGGTGTGCACCACCACGCCCAGCGCGCCGATCTCCCGCCCGCGGCGCAGCGAGTGCCGCAGCGAGGCGACCGAGAGCTCGGCGGTCGCCTCCGTGTGGGAGCCGAAGTTGATCAGATACGGGGCGTGCACATACGCCGGGATGCCCTCCTCGGCGCAGGCCGCCCGGAACGCCTCGTCCTGCCGCGGGCTGCCCACCGGGGTGGCCCAGCCGCGCGGGTTGGCGACGAAGACCTGCACGGCCTCGGCGCCCATCTCACGGGCGTAGGTCAGGCCGACGGAGTGCAGACCGCCGGCCACGGGCACATGGCCGCCGACCGGGTTGCGGGGGAGACGATCCTTCACCCGTTCAGGGTGTCATGACCGCCGGGGACCCAGGACCGGGGCCCCGGATCTCCACACATGTCACCGGATCTTGATGGTGATCGTCGAGCCCTTGGGCGCGGTCTCGCCGCCCGGCACCGACTGGCCCTTGACGGTGTCGCCGAACAGCCCGAGCAGACCCCGGTCCTCGTCGACCTCGAACCCGGCCGCCTCCAGCTTCTCCCTGGCCTCGTCCACGCTGTCGCCGGTCACGTCCGGCACCTCGACCATCTCCGGGCCCTTGGACAGCGTCAGCGTCACCGTGTCGCCCTCGGCCGCCCGGACGCCCGGACCCGGGTCCTGCCGGGCCACCTGGCCCGCCTCGTGCTCGGAGTTGACCCGCTCGGGAGCCACCTTCACCTTCAGCCCGGCCTCCCGCAGCGCCGCCCGCGCGTCCGCCAGGTCGTCGCCGGTCACGTCCGGCACATCCACCGGGCTGCCCTTGCTCACCGTGAGCGCCACCGCCGCGCCGCCGCGGACCTTGGTGCCCTTGCCCGGCTCGGTGGAGATCACCGAGCCGCGCGGCACGGTGCCGCTGAACTCGCGGGTGACCATGCCCGGCTCCAGGCCCTCCTCCTTCAGCAGGGCGCGCGCCTTGTCCAGCGGGTAGCCGTCGAGGTCGGGCACCCGCACCCGCTGCGGGCCCTTGGAGATCACCAGCGACACCGAGCCGTTGCCCCGGATCCGGGCGCCCGCCCTCGGGTCCGTGCTGATCACGGTGCCCCGCTCCACGGTGTCGCTGTACTCCTCGGTCACCTCGCCGACCTCGAGGCCCTCCTCGGCCAGCCGGTCCCGGGCCTGCTGCTCGGTCTTCGCCAGCAGCGGCGGCACCTTGGTGAACTGGCCCGAGTTGATGTACCAGATGCCGGTGCCGAGGCCGAGCACCAGCAGCACCGCCACCACCACGGTCACCGGGCCGCGCCGCACCGCCGGGCGCCGCCGGGGCGGCAGCGGCGGGGACGCCAGCCGGCTGGTGCGGTGCACGTCGCCCGCGTCCCCGTCGTCCGGTTCGTCCCCGTTCACCGGCAGCGGGCGGGGTACGGTCAGCGACCTGGGGATGACGCTCGTACGGTCCTCGGAGATGTCGTGCTCCGAGGACAGGGCCTGCGGCGGCACGGCGTCCAGCTGCTCGTCGTCGAGCCGGGCGCGCGCCTCGCGGACGCGGGCGAGCAGCGCCACCGCGTCCTGCGGGCGGATCTCGGCCGAGCGCGCCGTCGCGGCGGCCACCAGCTCGTCCAGTTCGTACGCCATGCCGGGCACCACGGCCGAGGGCGGCGGCACGTCGTCGTGCAGATGCTTGTACAGCACGGTCGCCGGGGAGTCGCCGTCGTGCGGCTTCTCGCCGGTGAGCATCTCGTAGAGCAGGATGCCGCAGGCGTAGACGTCGACCCGGGGATCGGCGGTGCCGTGCTCGATCTGCTCGGGCGCGAGGTAGGAGACCGTGCCGAGGACGGTGCCGGTGGTGTTGGTCACCGAGTCCACGGCACGTACGAGACCGAAGTCGGCGACCTTGACCCGGCCGTCGTCGCCGATGAGGACGTTCTCCGGCTTCATGTCCCGGTGCACGAAGCCGGCGCGGTGCGCGGCGCCGAGCGCGGCCAGCACCGGCTCCAGCACGTCCAGCGCGGCCCGCGGCTGGAGCGCGCCCCGCTCGCGCAGCACGTCCCGGAGGGTGCAGCCGGCGATGTACTCCATCGCCAGGTAGACGTACGCCCCGTCGGTGCCCTGGTCGAAGACCTGCACCACATTGGGGTGGGCCAGCCGTGCGACCGACTTCGCCTCCCGGATGAACCGCTCGACGAACGAGGCGTCGGCGGCGAGGGAGGGGTGCATCACCTTGACGGCGAGCACCCGGTCCAGGCGGGTGTCCAGGGCCCGGTAGACCGTTGCCATCCCGCCGACCGCGATCCGGGCGTCGACGCGATACCGGCCGTCGAGCACCTGCCCGACCAGAGGGTCCTGAAGGGTCGTGTCCACGCAGGGAGTCTACGAGCCACAACCGGCCCCCAGACCCCGTTCACCCCTGTCCAGGGCCCTATTGCAGCGGAGCTGTGACGCGTCTCGCACATCCGTGCGGCACGGACGGCCGCCCGCCGGAACCCGCCGGCAGGCGGGGCCGCCCCGGATCCCCCGGAAGCCGGGGCCGCTCGAAACCGGCCAGAGGCCGGGGCCGCCACGGATCCGCCGGAGGCCGGGGGCGTCACGGATCCGCCGGAGGCCGGGGCCGTCAAGGATCCGCCGGAGGCCGGGGGCGCTGTGGATCCGTCAGCCCCGGACCCTCAGAAGGCGGGCCGCTCCGGATCCAGGGCCGCGAGCCCCTCGGTCGGGGAGGACGCCTCGGCGAAACGCCGCCGCGGAATGCGTCCGGCCAGTCGCGCGAGCCTGCCCGCCTCCACCGCGCTGCGCATCGCCTGGGCCATCAGCACCGGCTCCTGGGCCCGGGTCACCGCGGACGCCAGCATCACCCCCGCACAGCCCAGCTCCATCGCCAGCGCCGCGTCCGACGCCGTACCGGCGCCCGCGTCCAGGATCACCGGCACCCCGGCCCGCTCCACGATCAGCTCGAAGTTGTGCGGGTTGCGGATGCCGAGCCCCGACCCGATGGGGGAGCCCAGCGGCATCACCGCGGCGCAGCCCACGTCCTCCAGCTTCCGGGCCAGCACCGGATCGTCGTTGGTGTACGGCAGCACCGTGAACCCGTCGTCCACCAGGGTCTCCGCCGCGTCCAGCAGCTCCACCGGGTCCGGCAGCAGGGTCCGCTCGTCGGCGATGACCTCCAGCTTGATCAGATCGGTGCCCAGCGCCTCCCGGGCCAGCCGCGCGGTGAGCACCGCCTCCCCGGCGGTGAAGCAGCCGGCCGTGTTCGGCAGCACCTGGATGCCCAGCTTCTGCAGCACGGACAGCACGGATCCGTGCACCGAGGGGTTCACCCGCCGCATCGCGACGGTGGTCAGCTCCGTTCCGGACGCCACCAGCGCCCGCTCCAGCACATCGAGGCTCGGCGCCCCTCCGGTGCCCATGATCAGGCGGGACGTGAAGGACGCACCGCCGAGGACGAGTGGATCGTCGGCCATGATCAGCCTCCCTGGACGGCGGTGAGGACTTCCACCCGGTCCCCCTCGGACAGGGGAGTGGAGGCCCACTGGGCACGCGGGACGACGGTCTCGTTGAGGGCCGCGGCCACCCCCGAGGGCGCCGCGGTGAGCGAGGCCACGACGGCGTCCAGCCGGGTGCCGGGCGCCACCTCGCGGGTCTCGCCGTTGACCGAGACGGTGAGAGCCGGGTTCGTGCCGGTCTTCGTCTTCGGCTTGGTGTCCGTGCGCGTGCGCGTCTTCGTGTCCGTGCTCGGGTTCGTGCTCGGGTTCGTGTCCGTGCTCGGGTTCGTGCTCGGGTTCGTGTCCGTGCTCGGGTTCGTGCTCATGCGTGTGTCCATGCGGGCTGCTCCCTGACTGGCTGCTCCTTGACTGCGTCGGCGGTGAAGCGCCGGGGCGTGAAGGGCCGGGCCTCCTCGGGAAGCCCACCGGTGGTCAGGACGTGCGCCATCACGTCCCCGGTGACCGGCGTCAGCAGCACTCCGTTGCGGTAGTGGCCGGTGGCCAGCAGCAGCCCCTCCAGGTCCGTCGGCCCGAGCAGCGGCGCGTTGTCGGGGGAGCCGGGCCGCAGCCCCGCCCGCGTCTCGGTGAGCGGCAGCTCGGTGATGCCCGGCACCAGCTCGTGGGCGTCCCGCAGCAGCTCGTACACCCCGCCGGCGGTGACGGTGGTGTCCCAGCCCAGCTCCTCGCTGGTCGCTCCGATCACCAGCTCGCCGCTCTCGCGCGGCACCAGATAGACCTGGCTGCCCCGCACCACCGCCCGCACCGTCCGGCTCAGGAACGGGCCGTGCCCGCCGGGCATGGTCAGCCTCAGGACCTGCCCCTTCACCGGCCGCACCGGGGGCAGCACCTCCTCGGGCACTCCCGCGAGCCGCCCGCTCAGGCTGCCCGCGGCCAGCACCACCTGCCCGGCGCTCAGCTCGGTGCCGTCCGCGGTGACCGCGCCGGCCGCCCGGCCGCCGGTGACGACCAGCCGCTCGGCCCAGGCGCGGTGCAGCACCGCACCCGCCCGCTCGCAGGCGGTGACCAGCGCGGCCGCCAGCCGCCGCGGGTCGATCTGGTGATCGCCGTCGACGCGCAGCCCGCCGCGCACACCCGGTGCCAGCATCGGCTCCAGCCGCCGGCACTCCCGCCCCGACAGCCACTGCGAGTCCAGCCCCGACCGCTGCTGCAGCGCGTGCAGCTCCCGCAGGTGTGCCCGGTCGTCGGCGTCCAGCGCCACCGCGAGCGTGCCGCAGCGGCGGTAGCCGGGATCGTGACCGGTGGCCTCGGCCAGCTCGGCGACGAAGGCCGGATAGCGGCGGGCCGAGGCGAGATTCAGGCCGAGCAGCGTCTCCTCGCCGTAGTGCAGCTCGGTGACGGCGGCCAGCATCCCGGCGGCCACCTGGGCGGCTCCGCCGCCCGGCTCGGGGTCGAGCACGGTGACCGACAGACCGCGCTGCGCGGCCCGCCAGGCCGTGACCAGACCGATGACACCGCCCCCGATGACGAGGACGTCGGACGTACGCGTGGGCGACATGGGCGTCCAGCCCCTCCCTTCGCCGGCATGACCCGGATCAGGTTCGTACGGTCGGAGGCCGCCAGCCTCCCTCTCAGCCCGGTGCGTCCGGGCTCCCGCGAGTGCTTCACCCGCCACCCTAGCCCCCGCCCGATCGCAGCCGTAAGGGAGCCTCCGCGAGCCCGGGCGGGGAGCGCAGGGGCGGCGGAGGGACACCACAGAGGAGCTTGCGGACGGTTTCCTGGCGGTGGGCCCTACGCGCACGCGCGCAGGGAGCCAGAGGGAGCTAGGGGGACGCGAACTGCCGCATCACAGCGCCTCCGTGGGGCCATGGACGGCCGTTCGCGCCTCCTGGAGTTTGCACCCCCGGACCAGTGCAGTTGTGCCGTAACAGCTGACCCGCATGAATGACCCAGGAGACCGCACCCGACAGAAATGCGATTCAGGATGCGGGTCCGCGCAGCGTCGCCGACAATGGTATTTAGGTATGGTGCGAGCCAATGGGCCCCTGGCGCAAGTATCTGCGATCTCTTCAACGATCAAATCCCCTCCGCCGCTGAGGTGACTGGTCATGTGCGGTTCCCTGACGACGTCCAACGGAACTCTGACTGGATTCGCGAGAGGGCGAAACAATATGAAGTCCATGGAGATCGAGCGAAGTCGGCTGGCGAAGAACGAAAAGGAGTACGCCGCCCTGCTGGCGGGCGAAGACGACTGGTTCGCTCGCACCGCCGAGGACGTCGAGCGCCTGCGTGCAAGCCGTCAGCACCCACTGTCAAACCTCAGTTATGAGGACTTCAAAGAATTCCTCGACAGCCTGGCCTTTCGCAATGGCGGAATGGTGTCCGGAAACTACAAGCCGCTGATGTCCCTTCCCTTGACGCAGATCTTCGAAGTTTTCGAGAGCTTCGGGATAAGTCGGCAATTCCTTGCTGAAGAGCCGACCGAAAGGGAAGGGTGCGACGTTCACCTCGAGTGCAGAGACCTGGCGCCTGGGGTCTGCGAGTTCTCCTTCTGGTCTTACTGCATCAATCCCTAGATGCAGCCGCCGCTGGGCCGTCCGTGGGCCGTCCGAGGGTGGCCGGCGACGACAGACAACGACATACGACGAGTGCTTCATCCCTGGTAACGGGGTTGTCGCGTAGCCCATTCGCAGGTAAGCGATACCCGTCACCGGTCTATGGTGATCAGGTGAGCGAGCAGACGCAGGGTTCTCAGCCGTCCGGGCCCGGGCGGGTGGTGGTGGCCGGAGCGGGCATGGCCGGGGTGCAGACCGCGGTCGCCCTGCGCGAGCAGGGCTACGCCGGCACCGTCACCCTGCTCGGCGCCGAGTCCCACCAGCCCTACGACCGGCCGCCGTTGTCCAAGGCCGTCCTGCTCGGCAAGGCCGAGGACTCCGCCCTCGACGTCGACTTCGAGGGGCTCGGCATCGAACTGCGCCTCGGCTGCGAGGTGTTCGGCCTGCGCCCCGGCGAGCACGAACTGGACACCGAGGCCGGGACCGTCCCGTACGACGTCCTGGTGATCGCCACCGGGGCGGAGCCGGTCCGGCTGCCCGGCGCGGACGGGGTGCCCGGAGTGCATCTGCTGCGCACCCTCGACGACGCCGAGCGGTTGCGCCCGGTGCTGGCCCGGCAGCACGACATCGTGGTGGCCGGGGCCGGCTGGATCGGCGCCGAGTTCGCCACGGCGGCGCGCGAGGCGGGCTGCGCGGTCACCGTCGTCGAGGCCGCCGGCCGGCCGCTCGCCGAGGCGCTGCCCGCCGAGGTGGCCGCCCCGATGGCCGCCTGGTACGCCGAGGCGCGCGTCGAGCTGCGCACCAGGGCGCGGGTGGAGCGGGTAGAGCCCGGCACGGTGGTGGTGCTGGAGGACGGCTCGCGGCTGCCCGCGGGCGCCGTGGTGGTCGGCATCGGGGCCCGTCCGGCCACCGGCTGGCTGGCCGGGTCCGGGATCGCCCTCGGGGAGCACGGCGACGTCCTCGCCGACCGCACCCTGGCGACCTCGCTGCCCGATGTGTACGCGGTCGGCGACTGCGCCTCCTTCCCCTCCGGCCGCTACGGCAAGCGGCTGCTGGTCCACCACTGGGACAACGCGCTGCAGGGGTCGCGCACGGTCGCCGCCAACATCCTCGGCGCGGCAACCGGTGAGCCCCCGGCGGTGTACGACCCGGTGCCGTACTTCTGGTCCGAGCAGTTCGGGCGTTTCGTGCAGTACGCCGGTCATCACGCGGACGCCGACCGCACCGTGTGGCGCGGCGATCCGAACGGCCCGGCGTGGACGGTGTGCTGGCTGCGGGAGTCCCGCCTGGTGGCGCTGCTGGCGGTGGGCCGCCCCCGCGACCTGACCCAGGGGCGCCGGCTGATCGAGGCGGGCGCGCGGCTGGACCCGGACCTGGTCGCCGACCCGGCCCGCCCCCTGAAGTCGGCGACGGCCTGACTGTCGGCACTGCGACGCGTTCGCGCAGGTGGACCAGGCCCGCTTCCGACTGTCAGTGGCAGATGGCACGCTTGTCCCGTGACCGAGATTGACGCAAAGATCGATGCTCTCGTCCCCGCCTGGCTCACCCTGCCCGACATCGCCGAGAAGCTCGGCGTCGAGGTGACCCGCGTCCGGCAGCTGGTCAAGGAGGGCCAGCTCATCGCCGTGCGCCGGGGTGAGAACCGCGCGCTGCACGTGCCCGCCGACTTCATCGACGGGGACAAGGTCGTCAAGGGCCTCTCCGGCACCCTGACGCTCCTTCGGGACGACGGCTTCACGGTCGAAGAGATGCTGGAGTGGCTGTTCACTCCCGACCCGTCCCTGCCGGGCACGCCCGCGCAGGCCCTGCGCGAGAACCGCGGTACGGAGGTGAAGCGCCGCGCCCAGGCCCTCGCGGTCTGATCGCACGGACCCCGAGAGCCCCACGGACAGCCCGTCCGGCGTCCCCGGAAACGGCCGGCGCCGGACGCCGGAGCGAGACGGCCGCCGCATTCCGCCGAGGGGCGGCGGCCCCAGCCCTTCCTGTGCCGCCTCCGGCGGGCCGTTCCTGTGCCCGTCTCCGGCCGCCCGTCCGCCGTTGTCTCCGGCGGCACGCACGCCCGTGACCCGTCTCCGGCGGCCCGCCCGTGACCGCCTCCGGCGGCACGCCCGTGCCCGTCTCCGGCAGCCCGCCCGTGACGCCCGTGCCCGTCTCCGGCGGCCCGCCCGTGACCGCCTCCGGCAACCCCTTCCTGTGCTCGTCTCCGGCCGCCCCGAGCCGGCCCGCCACCGACCTCGTACCGTGGTCGTCCGCACAGCCCGCTCGCACCGGCCCGACCGCGACGGGTACCGACGCCCGACCGACACCTTGGGGGACTCCCGCATGTCCGACGCCGCCGCCACCACCCGGGCCAGGCTCGCCGACGCCCGGCTCTACCTCTGCACCGACGCCCGCAAGCGCCAGCGCGATCTCGCGGAGTTCGCGGACGCCGTCCTGGCCGCCGGTGTCGACATCCTGCAGCTCAGGGAGAAGGGCATGGAAGCCGCCGAGGAGCTGGAGCACCTCGCCGTCCTCGCCGAGGCCTGCGCCCGGCACGGCAAGCTGCTCGCGGTCAACGACCGCGCGGACGTCGCCCACGCCGCCGGCGCCGACGTCCTCCACCTCGGCCAGGGCGACCTGCCCGTCCCCGCCGCGCGGGCGATCCTCGGCCCGGACGTCCTCATCGGCCGCTCCACCCACGCCGAGGCGGAGGCCGCCGCGGCCGCCGTCCAGGACGGCGTCGACTACTTCTGCACCGGCCCCTGCTGGCCCACCCCGACCAAGCCCGGCCGGCCCGCCCCCGGCCTCGGCCTGGTCCGCTACGCCGCCGCCCTGGACACCGAACGCCCCTGGTTCGCCATCGGCGGCATCGACCTCACCAATCTCGACCAGGTGCTGGACGCCGGAGCCCGCCGGATCGTCGTCGTCCGGGCCATCACCGAGGCGGACGATCCCGGCGCCGCGGCCGCCGAGCTGGCCCGCCGCGTGCGGCAGGCGCAGGACCACTGATCGAGCGCCAGATCGAGCACCAGATCGAGCCGTGTCGTCTCAGGTGCGTCCAAGGAGTGGACAACAAGTCGACAATTCAGACAAATCTCCCGCATTTGGTTGGGGGACCGCCGCCCCCTGGTTAACCTGCGAGTATGGCCCTCGGCACCGCATCCGTCAGAACGGATCACGCGCGAACCGTGCGCGAGATGCTCGCGACGGGAAAGACGACCTATTCGTTCGAGTTCTACGCGCCCAAGACGCCGAAGGGCGAGCGGAACCTCTGGAATGCGCTGCGCCGGGTCGAGGCCGTCGCCCCCGACTTCGTCTCGGTGACCTACGGCGCGGGCGGCTCCACCCGCGCCGGCACGGTCAAGGCGACCGAGGCGATCGCGTCGGACACCACCCTGACGCCGATCGCCCACCTCACCGCGGTCGACCACTCCGTCGCCGACCTGCGCAACATCATCGGGCAGTACGCCGACGCCGGGATCCGCAACATGCTCGCGCTGCGCGGCGACCCGCCCGGCGACCCGATGGGCGAGTGGGTCCCGCACCCGCAGGGCCTCACCTACGCCGCCGAGCTGGTGGAGCTGATCAAGTCCTCCGGTGACTTCTGCGTGGGGGTCGCCGCCTTCCCGGCGATGCACCCGCGTTCCACGGACTGGGACACCGATGTCCGGCATTTCGTCAACAAGTGCCGTGCCGGGGCCGATTACGCGATCACCCAGATGTTCTTCCACCCGGAGGACTACCTGCGGCTGCGCGACCGGGTTGCCGCGGCCGGCTGTGACACCCCTATCATTCCCGAGGTCATGCCGATCGCGAGCGTGAAGACGCTGGAGCGGATCCCGTACCTCACCAACGCGTCCTTCCCCGAGGACCTGAAAGAGCGGATCCTCACAGCGAAGGACGATCCGGCCGCTGTACGCTCGATCGGGATCGAGTTCGCCACAGAGTTCTGCGCCCGGCTGCTGGCCGAGGGAGTGCCCGGACTGCACTTCATCACGCTGAACAACTCCACGGCGACGCTGGAAATCTACGAGAATCTGGGTCTGCACCACCCGCCGCAGGCCTAGACCGGTCGCACCGGCATACGACACACTGCGTAGCGGCCACTGGGAGAGGGGCGTACATGGGCTGGACGGTCCTCTATATCGCGTTCGGCATCGTCGCGCTGTGGCTGCTCGGCGAGGTGCTGTTGCAGTACAAGGCGCGCCTGCGCTGGCGGTTGCTGGCCTTCGTCGGCTTCCTCGGAGTCGTGGCCGGGGTGCTCACCGCGTCCGTCGTCGTCATCGGTCTCGGCGCCGCCGCCTTCGCGGTCGGCCAGACCTATGTCACCCTGTCGTTCCGCCGCGGCTTCGCCGCCGGCTGGGCGGTGAACGCGCCGATGCTCGGCGGGGGCCGCCGCGAGCGCGAGGAGCCGACGCTGGAGGTCTCCGACCTCGAGGCGTCCGCCGGCGACGGATACGACGAGGACACCGGACGCCGCCGCGAGCCGTCCGCCTACGACGCGGTCGACGACTACGCCCGCGACGACGTCTTCACCCCCGGCCGCCCCGACCGGCAGACGGCCGCCGAGACCACCGCGGTCTACGCCCCCCAGCCGATGCCCGACGACACCGGCTCGTACGGCGTCTACGACACCGGGTACGGCACCCAGACCCAGGACCAGTACGCCGCCGCCACCCAGAGCGCCGACCAGGGCTACGGCTCCTACGACTACTCCGGCTACGGCCAGCAGGCCTACGACACCGGCCAGCAGCAGTACGCCGCCTACTCCGACCCGTACATCGGCACCGGCACCTACGGCGGCACCGGATACGACACCGGCTACGCCGACCCGAACCAGTACGGCCAGCAGCAGGCCTACGGCCAGGACCAGTACGGCACCTACGGCGGCGACACCCAGGGCGGCGGCCTGTGGGTCCCGCAGCAGCGGACCACCGACGACCCGTACGGCGGCGAGCTGCCGCCCGAGCAGCAGGCCTACCCGTACCAGGGCGGCGGCCAGCAGCCCCCGGCCAACGGCTACGACGAGCAGTACCGCTTCTGACCGTCCTCCAGCCCTTCGGCAGCGGTCTCACTGCGAGCCGCGGAAGTCCGGCCCCTCCACGATCAGCCCGGCGACCAGCGCCCCCGACATCCCGGCATGCGCCAGCCCGCCGCCGGGGTGCGACCAGCCGCCCACCGTGAACAGGCCCGGAGTGCGGGTGCTGTTGGCGGGATGCAGCCGGCGCCCGCCGTCCGCGGCCAGGGCGGGGGGCGGCACGGCACCGTCCTCGGCGCCCGTCTCCTCGGCGATGTCGGCCGGGGTGTGCACCTGGTGCCACAGCAGCCGCCCGCGCAGATCCGGGATGGCGCGCTCGGCGACGGTGATCAGCTCCTCCGCCCGGGCGGCCGGATCCCCGCCCCGTGCCGGGACCGCCGCCGTCAGCGTCACCGACTCGTGCCCGGCGTCCGGCACCAGCGCCGGATCGTCCGGCCGCAGCACCGTGACCGTGGGCGCGGCGGGCCGCCCCGTATCGCCGGACAGTGCGTCCAGCTCGGCGTCCCGGTCCGCGGAGTGCACCACCGTGCGGTGGGCGGCACCGTCCGGGCGTCCGCCACGCAGCGCCAGCAGCACCGTCAGCCGGCTCGCCCCCGGCCGCTGCGCCGGCACCTCGCCGTCGCCGCGCACCGGTGTCCCCCGGTTCAGCCGGTCCAGCACCGCGGGGGAGACCCCGGCCACCACGAAGTCGGCCTCGGCGACCGTCCCGTCGGCCAGCTCCAGACCGGCGGCCCGGCCGTCCTTCTCCACCAGCGCCGTGACCTCGGCACCGAAGACGAACTCCACCTTCCGGGCCAGGCACCGCTCGTACACCGCTCGCGCCAGCTCGCGCATGCCGCCGCGCACGTACCAGGTGCCGAAGGCGTGCTCCATGTACGCCAGGATCGCCGCGTTCGCCGGGGCGGTGCGGGGATCCAGACCGAAGGCGAGGGCGTGGCTCTCAAGGAGTGCGATCAGCCGGGGCTCGCGCAGCTCCCAGGCGCCGACCTCGGCGAGGGTGCCCGCCACCCGGGTGCG
Organism: Streptomyces thermocarboxydovorans; assembly: GCF_039524635.1. NCBI lineage: Bacteria > Bacillati > Actinomycetota > Actinomycetes > Kitasatosporales > Streptomycetaceae > Streptomyces > Streptomyces thermocarboxydovorans. The sequence goes on from NZ_BAAAGU010000027.1 coordinate 77,940, forward strand.
CAGCAGCCTGCGGTGCGGCACCGCCGGGTAGGGCTCGCGCTCGGCCAGCACCTGCCAGTTCGGCCACAGCGGCTCCTCCAGCAGCGGCCGGCGCATCCGGTTCCACGCCTCACGGGCCCGGACCAGCAGGTCGCCCCAGCGCCGGCCGGCGCCGGCGCCGAGCGCCTCGTCCAGGGCGGAGACCACGCCCGCCCGGGAGGCGTTGGGCAGCGACACCCGCGTGCCGTCCGCGAAGACATGGTGCGAGGACGGGTCCACCTGGACCAGCTCGACGCACTCCTCCAGCGGCTCCCGGCCGGTCTTCAGGAACAGATCGCGGTACACGGCGGGCAGGGTGAACAGACCGGGGCCCGTGTCGAAACCGAACCCGTCCCGCTCCAGCCGGCGCACCGCGCCGCCGTAGGTCCCGGTCCGCTCGTACACCACCACCCGGTGGCCCGCGACGGCCAGCCGGGCGGCGGCCGCCATCGCGCCCATCCCGGCGCCGATCACCGCAATACGTGCCATGTCAGCGACTGTATCCGCCGCCCTTAGGCGCCCCGGAGGCGAGTACCTGCGCCCACGCGCCGGTGACCAGGCGGCGCCGACGCGCCGTGGGCCCGCGCACACAGCCGTGAGTATCCGTACCTAGGTGCCGAGATGAGTACCCGGGCGGATGGGCCGCGACCTGCGCGGACGACACAGTGGAGACCACGGAGAGAGGCACCGGGGCGGCACCGGCGACACGGGGCGCCGGAACGGCCCGGGCCACGATCCGCTCCTTCCGCCGGCCGGTGCCGGCGGGAGCGAGACGGGGGACCCGGGGGACGACCGCATGGGGGAACCCCACGGGGAAGGGCCGGGGGAACGTACGGGGGAGCAGGAAGGCGCCGGTCCGGCGGTGGCCCGCGGGGGACGCGGCCACACCGGGGCCGGCGCTTTCGTGCACCGTCTGTTTGAGACTTTCGTGCACCGTCCGCCTGAGGCTTTCGTGCGCCGCCCGCGAGGATTTGTGCACCGCCGAGAAGAACCGCGACGCCGCCCGCGACGCCGTCCTGCGCCTGGCCGAACGCATCCACCAGGCCGCCGGTTTGTACACCGCCCGCCTCAGCGGCGGCCGCTCACCCGGCCCTGGAGCAGCCGGGACAGCGCGGCGTGCACATCGTCCAGGGACCGCTCCGGCTGGAAGGACTTCCAGTCCAGCGCCGCCACCAGCACCATCCCCACCAGCGCGGCCGCGGTCAGCGGTACGTCGATCTCCTCGCTGAACTCGCCGTTCTCCACGCCCTCGCGCAGCACCCCCTCGACCACCGCCACCGCCTGCTGACGTACCACCATCAGCGTGGACTGCCAGGCCCGGTTGGTGCGCCACAGCTCCGCCACGTACAGCTGGGTGAAGGCCGGGTAGCGGTCGATGAAGACCAGCCCCGCGCGGATCATCGCGTCCAGGGCGTCCACCTTGCTGCCGCCCCGCGCCGCCGTCTCCTCCGCCGCCTCCTTCAGGGAGGCGGTCAGCAGGCCCACTCCGTGCCGCAGCAGCTCCTCGAAGAGGACCGACTTGCTCGCGAAGTTGTAGTAGACCGTGCCCTTGGCCACCCCGGCCCGCTCGGCGATCTCGTCCACCGTGGTGGCGGAGAAGCCCTGCTCGGCGATGAGGGTGACGGCCGCCTCGTAGAGCTTCTGCCGGGTGGCCTCACGGCGGGCCCTGCCGCCCGGGGTGGTGCTGCTGCTTTCCATGGTCCTGATTGTCACAGCACGGCCGGACCGCCCGCGGGCGGGCCCGGTGGCCCGCCCGCTCACAGGGTCAGCTCCGGGTGCAGCTTGTCCAGCGTCCACACCTGGCGGCGCCGGGCCGACAGCGCGGTCAGCGTCAGCGCGCCCAGGGTGAACGCCGTCAACACCGCGCACGCCTGCCACACCGGTCCGAGACCACCGCCGGTGATGAGCCTGCGCAGCGCCTCCACCACATGGGTCATCGGCAGGAAGGGGTGCAGCGCGTTGAAGAAGCCGGGGCTGGTCTGCACCGGGTAGGTGCCGCCGGCCGAGGTCAGCTGGAGCATCAGCAGCGCCAGCACGAGGATGCGCCCGGCCGCCCCGAAGCGGGCGTTGAGCCACTGCACGATCGCCGCGAAGCAGGCCGTCACCAGGAACAGGAAGCCCACCGTCCCCGCGGCCCGCGCCATCTGCAGCCCGATCGCCCAGTGCAGCACCGACATCAGGGCCACCGTCTGCAGCACCCCGATCGCCACCACCGGCAGCCAGCCCGCCAGCGCGATCCGCCAGACCGAGGCCCCCGCGACCAGCGCCCGCCGGTTCATCGGCGCGATCAGCATGTAGGCGACCATCGCGCCGACCCACAGCGACAGCGGGATGAAGTACGGGGCGAAACCGGTGCCGTAGTTGGGCGCCTTGTGCAGATCCTGGTTCGCCAGGCGGACCGGATCGGCCATCACCTCGGTGCGCCGGTCGCGCTCCTGCTTGTCGTAGTCGGGGATCCGCTCGGCGCCGTCGCGCAGCCCGCCGGCGAGCTTGCCGGAGCCGTCGACGAGCTTGTAGATGCCGCCGTTCAGATCCTGGGCGCCGGCCCGCAGATCACCCACGCCCTCGTTCAGGTCGACGGCACCCTTCTTGGCCGTGCCGAGCCCGGAGTGCAGCTTCTTCAGACCGGCGGCCACCTTGCCGGCGCCGCTGTTCAGCTTGTTGACCTTGGTGACGGCGTCGTCCAGGTCCTCGGAGAGATGCGGTGCCCGGTCGGCGAGCGCGTCGGCCTGCTTCTCCAGGGTGCGCAGATGCCCGTCCAGCTTCTTCAGGTCCTCGCGGTGACCGGTGACCAGCGCGCTCGCGTCCTCGGCCGCCGTCGCCGCCACCGCCGCCGCGTCCTTGGCCTTCTTCAGGTCGGAGCAGGCGGGATCGGGCAGGGGCGCCTCCTCGCACCGCTCCCGGTACACCCCGTCCATCGAGCCGGACGCCTCACGGGCGTCCTTCGCGGCACCCGGGGCCCGCTTCTGCAGCGCGTCGAGATCCTCGCGGAGCTTCTTGGAGGCGTCGGCGACGAACCGGGCCGTCTCCCCGATGGTCTTCTCGTTCTTCTCGAGGAAGGGTCCGGCCTTGGCGTCGATCGCGTTCACCTTGGCGGCGAGCGACTGCGTGCCGTCCGCGACCTTGCGGGAGCCGTCCTTGAGCGAACCGGTGCCCTTGTGCAGGTCCTTGAGGCCCTTGGCGAGCTTGCCGCTGCCCTGCTCCGCGGCCCCCAGCTTGTCGGCGAGCCGCTTGGAGCCCTTCTCCGCCTTGCCGATGCCGCCGTTGAGCTTGTCCGCCCCGTCGGCCGCCTCCACCGTCTTGCCGTGGATGTCGGAGAACGAGACGAAGATCTTGTCCAGGAAGGAGCGGGAGGTCTTGGCGGACGCGGCCTGGCGCACCTCGGAGAACACCGAGCGGGAGATCTGCCCGACGATGTAGTTGTTGGCGTCGTTGGTCCGCACCTGGAGCGCGCCGGTCTCCGGAGCGTCGCCCGAACTGGACGCGATACGGCGGCTGAAGTCGCGCGGCATGGTCAGCGACAGGTAGTAGGTGCCGTCCTCGACACCCCTGCGCGCCTCCTCGGCGCTCACCTCGTGCCAGTCGAAGACCTTGCTGTCGCGCAGGCCCTCGGCGATGTCGTCGCCGGCGGTGATCCGCTTCCCGTCCGCCGTCGCCCCCGCGTCGTCGTTGACGAGCGCCACGGGGACACGGTCGAGCCGGCTGTACGGGTCCCAGAACGACCACAGATACAGCGCCCCGTAGAGCAGCGGCAGCAACAGCAGCGCGACCAGCGCGGCGCGCGGCAGCTTGCCCCGGCCGAAGCGGCGGAGCTCAAGAGCGGCCAGTTTCGGCGAGCGCATCGGCCGCCTCCTTCTTTGCTTCGTGTGCTTCGGGGGTCGGGTGGGTGGCGGTGGCGGTGGCGGTGGTGTCGGTTTTGGCTTCGGTTTCGGTGGCCGTTTCGGTAGCGGTGGTGGGGGCGTTGGCGTTCGCGACGGCCTTGTCGCTCGCCTTGCCGTCGCCGTTGCCGTCGGCGGAGGTCTCGGCCTTGCCGGTGTTGTCGGCCTTGCCGGTCTTTCCCGTGTCCGTGCGCACCACCACCGCGTCCTCGGGCGCCTCGCTGCACACGGCGACCACGGTGATGCCCCGGTCGGTGAGCGACCTCAGCTGGTCCCAGATCTCCGCCCGCTCGGCGGCCGACAGCTTCAGGTCCGTGTCGTCCACCCCGAGCAGCCGCGGACGCCCGATCAGCGCCAGCGCCAGGGACAGCCGCAGCGCCTCTGTCCGCTCCAGGTCCCGGACCGCCGTCCGCGCCCCCTTGGGCAGCGACTCGACGTCCAGTCCGGCGGCGGTGAGCGCCGCCTCGATGTCCCGCCGCGTCTCTGCCGCCCGCTCCCCGCGCGGGCGCAGCAGGGCGCGCAGCGAGGTGAAACGGCGCTGCAGCAGCGCCCGTTCGCGCAGATGCTCGCCGACGGTCAGGGCCGGATCGAGGTCGGTGACGCCGGTGACATGCGCGAGCGCGCTGACCCGGCGCAGGGCCGCCATGCGCTTCGGCAGATCGAGACCGCCGACCGTGGCGGACCCGGCGGTCGGCTTCATCCGCCCGGTGAGCGCCAGCAGCAGACAGGTGCGGCCGGAGCCGGACGGTCCGGCGACGGCGATCAGCGAGCCGGGCTCCGCCTCCACGGTGATGTCGCGGAACGCCCAGCCCCGCGGTCCCTTGAGCCCGAAGTCCCGGGCAGAGACGGCGAGTCCGGGCGGACCGCCCACAACGCTCCCCATGCGTCCCCCACTTCAGAAGTCCCCGAAGGAGACTGTTTTTGAACTGACTGGTCAGTGCAAAAGCTAACCCGAACTGTCGATCGAGGCAAAACCCCAGGTCAGAACGGATTGTCAGTGCCATACCGCACGATGAGGGCATACGGCACCCCTTCACCGGGCGTGCCGTCACGAAGACGACAGGAGGTTCGTCATGGCCCACTCGTCCGCAGCTGCCGCCCGCCGGCGCCGCGCCACCGGCCCTGCCCCCTCACTGACCGGCCCGGCGAGCGACGTCCACCCCGTGCTCCGCCGTGCCGCGGCCCCGCCCGCCGCCCTCGACCTGCTCGCCCAGGCCCGTGCCGGACTCGACGAGGCCGCCGTCCTCGACACCCCCAACGAGCGCTACGCCACGGCCCACCTCGCCGCCCTGCGCACCGCGGCGGCCGTCCTCGCGGCGCGCGGCCGGCCGGAGACCTCGCCCCGGGCGCGGGCGAAGATCAGGAGCGCCTGGGAAGTGCTCCCCGAGATCGCGCCCGAACTCACCGAGTGGAGCGCGCTCTTCGCCTCCGGTGCCCGGCGCCGCGCCCGGGCGGAGGCGGGCATCCAGGGCGCGGCGAGCCACCGGGACGCCGACGACCTGATACGGGACGTGGCGATGTTCCTGCGCCTGGTGGAGCGGATGCTGGTCCTGCAGCCGGTCCTGCCCCAGCCCCGCCCCGACGCGGACGCCCCGGCGGGCGACGGGACGGCACGCGGCGTCCCGCCCCGCGACCAGGGGATGCCCGGCCAGGGGATGCCGGACGCCGGCTGACGGGCACCCGCGCGGGCGACGGCCCCGCGGCTGCACCGCAGGCAGGTGACCGGGTACCGCCGCGTAGGCAATAGGGTGGGAGTCGCCTGAAGCTTCGCCCCGCCCCGCCGAGGGGCCGGGGGAGACAGACCGATCGCTCCGCCGAGAACGAGGCGGTGCCGCGCCGAGGAGTCAACTGCCGTGTCGGACCTGCGCCCCCGCGCCGCCCTGCGTACCGCCGTGGTCTGGGAGGTTCTCCAGGACGCCCTGGAGCGCCGGGTCAAGGCGACCGGACGGCAGGCCCTGGACGTGCTCGACACCGGCGGCGGCAGCGGCAACTTCGCCGTCCCTCTCGCCCGCCTCGGCCACCGGGTCACCGTGGTCGACCCCAGCCCCAACGCGCTGTTCGCCCTCGAGCGCCGCGCCGCCGAGGCCGATGTCGCCGAGCGCGTCCAGGGCGTCCAGGGCGACGCCCACGGCCTGCTCGACGTGGCCCGCCGCGGCGGCTACGACATCGTGCTGTGCCACGGCGTCCTGGAGTACGTCGACGACCCGGCCGAGGGCGTGCGCAACGCGGTCGCCGCCCTGCGTCCCGGCGGTGTGCTCAGCCTGCTCGCCGCAGGGCTCGGCGGTGCCGTGCTCGCGCGTGCGCTGGCCGGGCACTTCGCCGAGGCCCACCAGGCGCTCACGGACCCGAACGGCCGATGGGGCTCGGGTGACCCCGTGCCGCGGCGCTTCACCGCCGAGCAGCTCACCCGCCTCGTCGAGCAGGCGGGCCTGCGGGTCGGCGCGGTGCACGGCGTACGGGTCTTCTCCGACCTCGTGCCCGGCGTGCTCGTGGACACCGAGCCCGGCGCCCTCGACGCCCTGCTGAAGCTGGAGGCCGCCGCGGCCGAGCTCGCCGCCTTCCACTCCGTGGCCACCCAGCTGCACGTGCTCGGCGAGGCGGCCGAGTCCGAGGCCGGCTGAGCACGCCGGCCGGCACCCCCGGCAGGGCGCCGCTGATCAGCGCCCCGCCGCCGGGCCGTACCCCTCGCCCAGCGAGTCCGCCACAGGCCCCCCGAATGGCGGCCGAGCGCCGTATGATCGAGGTAGACCGTCCGGCATGACGGGTCGGCCCGAGGGGAATGTGAACCTCAGCGAGCCGGGACGTCACTGGCGGATCCGGTTGGCCAATTGGCGCAGAGGGGCGGGTTTCACGGGGGCGATTCCCTGCCTATCCTGAAGAGACCCCCCCGGTCGCCCCGGCGACTGCACGATGAGGAGGACTCCGTGCCGCTCTCGGAGCACGAGCAGCGCATGCTCGAGCAAATGGAGCGAGCGCTGTACGCCGAAGATCCCAAGTTCGCGTCGGCGCTCGAGGGAAGCGGGCTGCGTACGTACACCCGGCGGCGGGTCTACCAGGCGGTCGCGGGCTTCCTCGTAGGTATTGCGCTCCTCATGGCCGGTATGGTCGCCCAGCAGGTCTGGCTCAGCGTGGTGGGTTTCCTCGTCATGCTGGGCTGCGCGGTCCTCGCCGTGACCGGCTGGCGCAAGGCCCCCAAGCCCGGTGAACAGCAGGCCCCCGGCGCGGCCCCGCACCCGGGCCGGCAGGGCAGGCAACGGCGCTCGGTGATGGACCGCATCGAGGAGCGCTGGCAGCGCCGCCGTGACGAGCAGGGCGGCCACTGACACCTGACGCCCGCGGCAGCAGTCCGCCGGTCACCGGCAGCAGCCTGCTGCGCACAGACAAAGACGTGATCAGGGGGTGACCACCCCGAAGGGTGGTCACCCCCTGACGTATGTCCGGCCGACGTGTGCCGTGTGGCCGCGTGCCCTGTCGGGCTCCCGTGAAGATCGGTGCCTTGGATGCGTCGGCCTGCCGCCTCCGGGAGCCCGCTGCGCGAGGGGGCCCGGTGTGCTGGGCGGGCTCGCCGCACGGGGGGAGGCGGGTGCGCCAGGCGGGGCCGACGCACGACGGGTCCGGTGCAGGGGGCCGGTGGCATGGGCGGGCCCGGCGCGCCAGCCGGTCTCGCCGCACGAGGGGGCCCGATGCGCCCAGGCGGGCCCGATGCGCCCAGGCGGGCCCGATGCACGGGCGGGGCCGGGAACGTGCGCCCGCAGCCAGCCACGCGTGCCCGCCGCCGGAACGTGCCCGCGCGAGCGTGGCCCGCCGCCGAGGGCGG